>SOJY01000170.1 GCA_004376385.1 Candidatus Bathyarchaeum sp. | reverse complement strand
AAGAAGTATTGCGATTAAGAAGACGGCAAATATAGTGGTTACCAGCAGAATGGAGACAGTCATGGAAAGTCTCAGTTTAGCTAACCTAGCCAAAGGGGAGGTTTCTCCTTTTTCACATTATCAGATTAATAATCGTAGAAGTAAGTTAAGCTTTACGTCTAACCTGGAGAACTTACGTATAATGGCGATGGCAGGGTTACTTGCGTTTTCTGAAGATTTTGACCCATGCATGCAAAGTTGACCCCTGAGGAATTTGCGGGACTAAAAAAGGAATTCTATGAAACTATCAGATGATTATTGAAATGACAACGCAAACTTAGCACCTCTTGTTTCCGTACTTCGCTTCGAATATTCGATATACCATTTGACTACTAATGCCAGTCATACTGAACCATGCTAGACACTTGAGTTTGAATTTGCAGGATATTTCAGGATTTTATATCTTCCTTACAGCATTGGTGCCTTGACAACTTTATTCGGTTTCAATAACAGATGAGAGCTAAGATTGCATGCATACAATTCTAGCTCATTGAGAATATCCCTTTGTTGGAGACAATAAAGCAATGTTGCATAAACTCTGTTTCTGCCTAAAGTATATATGTCATGAATTCAAGACTCTTTTTCATGGGACAACTGACAAAGGCTATTCGCTCCATATTAGGACTAGCACCGCAGGCTTTGTTTGTTGATCAGACACCATTCAGAGATTATATCCACCTTGCTAAAAAAATCGTTAAAATAAAATATTTCAATGCTAAAGTTCCCATATACGGTTCTGCAGATATAACCAATAGATGCAATCTTAGGTGTAAACACTGCTATTGGTGGAAAGGCTACAGAGAAGGCAAAGAGTTATCTTCAGATGAATGGCGAACAGTGATACGTGAGATTTTCAAGAAGAATCATATTTTCCATGTAGCTCTCACAGGTGGAGAACCTTTGCTAAGACCCGATGTGATAAAAGTTTTTGCTGAGGAGTTGCCTCACAAAATTTTCATAGTCACTAATGGTACGATACCCCTAGTAAACTTCTCTAAAGCTGGAGGGTATTACGTTTCAGTTGACGGGCCAGAGGAGATTCATGATTGGATTAGAGGCAAAGGAGTATATGCAAAAGTGAAGCAAAATGTCAAGGAGTATGGTGGAGCCTTCTATACTAATACTACCTTGAATACAGTGAACTACAAATATGTCGAGAGATTTGTCGAGGAGTGGCATGGACTAGCAACAATGATGAGCTTCCAGTTTCATACACCTTTTAGCTATGATGACGAATTATGGATACCCTTTGGCAAAATGAGGAATGAAGTAATTGACAAACTATTGAAATTGAAGGCAAAGTATCCGTCCTCCTTTTTAAACACGGAAAAACAGTTAGAGCTGTTTCGATCTAATATATGGACTAAAGAGTGCCCAGCTTGGGTAACCATATCTCTGGACCATCGAGGAAGAAGAAAATTGCCATGCTGTATGGCTGGAGAAAAAGCAAAACCTATCTGTGATCGTTGCGGTATGGTTGAAGCTGCAGGTTTTTATGCAGGAATAAAATTCGGAGATTTAGAATGGTTCGAAGTTATGAAAAGAGCAATAAGAGGGCTCGATAAAAAAGAGTAGATTCGGGGTTTATGCACTGTTATTGTGTTTTTTTCGACATTTCTCGCGGACGGCGCTATTAACGAAATCCCAAATGGACGATCCTAAACCCAGACAAGCTATCCTCCAATCTAGATCTTTGAATTGGCAACCCAAGCGCGCCTATTCTAGACAGTTTGGCTGTTCAAGATGCACCTAATGCGAGTTCAGCTGCTTTTTGGAGCAAAACGATTAATAATGGAATAATCGCAGAGCTGCCTACTTTGGCAAGCATCTGAAGGTTAAACGGATATTCGTGCATGGATTCAGCTAGTTGACGAAGCGCAATTATGCCTTCGACCCCTTTATTGTCCCCTTTTGAGGTTGTGTCTTCTGTAAGATGACCGTAGAAATTAGCTATCTCAGAGTCCAGCCTAGCTAAATGCTTCTCCTTAGCCTCTTTCATTTTACTACGAAAGAATCCCATCGGTAGAAGAAAGAGTCCAAACTCAATCATGACTAGACCTATAAGAACACCAAGGAAAAGAATGTTGCTTACTTGGAATATGTCTAGAGCGAGGTCTGGGGAGAAAACCCAACCTGGGAACATAAACGAGACCGAAAAAATGTATAACACCGCAGCCTTCATTGCTAGAGAACCCATCGCGCTGAGTCCACCAGCTCGGTCGAAGTTGAACACATCGATTTGCTCAACTCGCCTAGATGTTGCACAACTTATGGGAATGGTGCCTATACATGCATGACTGAAGTACCCACCTATCATCCAACCAAAAGTAATCCATATGACCGTAAAAAGGAACTTCAGTGGCATTTCACATGATTCAACACATAAGGGGCCAATCATAAAGTCCGTGTGAGAGAACCACTCGTACGTGAACCAAGAGAAACATATCAGGACAAAGGCAACTGGGAAGAAATGTTGCCATCGACCAAGGTAGACTTTCTCAAGTGTGTAGACAGGGTATTCCTTCAAACGAAATTGGATTTTCTCAAGTGTACGCAGAGTGCAGTTTCTTAGATACTTCATGGAATAATACATCAAAAGCATGCAGATTGGCCACAGAAAGAGTAGCCAACGGTCAGTCCAATAAACTATAAGGTCGTTAGTTGAGAGACCGAGCTGCCATACTATCGTTACATAGTCTATCAAAAGGCGACAAGCCTCCATTACTATTGTCAGGGATGCAAAAAACCGAAAATAGCCTACTCCCAAGGATTTGGGTATTCTTTCAAGGAAAAATTGGTAATCTTTTTGCTCCAAGTTTCCAAGACGTTGTGGGTTATTCGGACGACCGCACATTATGTGTCAATAATCAACTTTAGCGTTTAGGACTTTTATGGTTTGTGTGTGCGCTAGAACTTTCGAATAGCCAAGTCTGGAAAAACAGATAATGCCCATGAACCAAATAGTTTCGGCCAATTGAACTTGGTTCTATGTAAATGCGCATGCGCATTCTCGTGCATGCCTCAAATGAAAAAAAAGGGGTTTGCGGGAGATATCCACACGCTAGACCTATCGAACATTCTATCCAACCCGCCCAAAAGACTATTAAACCCGAACAATTTTTATAAGCCAAACCAAAGCTTGTAACAACTACAAGAAAAAAGGGGTTTTGCGGGGGATGTCGCCATGCTTAACTTAAATTAAGCTTTACGTCATATCCAAGATTTTCGCTATCATGAGAAAAGCCTTCACGAACTAACAAAATTTATGTTCAGCTTATCTTACTAATTGCTAGGGCTTCTCCATGTCGATAGTTCAAGAAATTAGATGCTCCAAGTGTGGCGCACCCATCGCGTTCAACCCAGGCGAAATCATCGCAACATGCCCATACTGCGGCTACACGAGCGTCATAGAAACAGGCAAAACGTTCACCCTCAAACACTCCATGGTTCTCAACGAGTACAATCCCACCCAAGCGGAGGAACTCGTGCGCAACTGGATGCGATCAGGCTTCATGAAACCCAGAAACCTCCCCAAGTCATCCAAGATTCTAGAGAAAAGTTTAGTATACTTGCCATTTTGGATCGTTCCCGCCACAGCCACCAGCGAGTATAAAGGCGTCTTTGAAAGGTTAGTTCCTCCCGTTGTGAAG
>SOJY01000280.1 GCA_004376385.1 Candidatus Bathyarchaeum sp. | reverse complement strand
AGTCAAGATAAAAAAGAAGATTCTTGTCAATCAGATCGGAGTTTTGAAGAAAAAAACAAGACAAAGAGATGGCACTGATCATATTAGGAGACTAATAATACTTCATTGTTGAAAACAGCCTTTTTCTGGAAAAGCTAAGCACACAAAATAATGGTTTACCACTTAACAACTTGTACATTTAAATCAAAAGTGTGTGCTTCAAAAAAAGTGCACACAAACTTGGTGCAGTTTATTTTTCTTTTGGTTTGAGGGCAATATTGAAAGCAACTGTTTTGCCGCCGTGCTTTCGGTCACATTTCACGGTTACAGTGTTTCCGTCTTCGCTTATGTACACAACTTTACCAAAATGCCCCGCTTCTTGATGAAAAACACTATGCACTGGAATCTTCATCTTATCCCCAATCTGAATTTCCGCCATCAACATTCCCTCCCTAAACAACTCACGCGGCTCCAAAACAGCAACCACGTTTACCTCAGACACATAACTTCTTCTCGATAAGAAGAGTGCAACTATTAAACGTTACCTGAACACGCACCCCAACCCCAAAACAGACGTTTTCCCCCAAAAACAGCAACAAAAGAAGACAAAAACTAAAAACGATTACAAAAAATAAGAAAGCACACATTTTTCTGGGACACAAATTAAAAACCGCTACAATAAATGTTATACAATCGACGATAATATGCAAAGAGCTTATCTAATGCCGTTCACTATTGGTGAGGTGAAGGAAAACTGATGCCTAGAGACCCAGTATGCGGCGTAATTATGACCGAAAAGACAGCCAAATATAAAATAACTCACGACGGAGAAAAATACTACTTCTGCAGCGTAAAATGCAAAAAGAAATTCAAAAGAAACCGAAGCAAATTCGCCGACAAATAGGCTTTTTTTTGGCGCATACTCACGGCTTTCACTGCAAGCCGTTCTTCTATAAACCGCAACAACTGATACCCAAACAATATAGCAGCAACGTATGTAGGCCACAAAATCACGGGCCAATCTCCTGGAATGTAATGCCACAAATTAGACTGGGTTGCGAATAATTCCATAAGAACCAACGAAAACAGCCCAGCCATAGCCAAGTAAACCTGTTCTTTAACTCCACTTTTTTTGCCATTCCGTTTTCTGATAATCATCAGAACTGCCCATGCCCCTAAGAAGGCAAAGAAGATGAGGAACCAATTTGGGTTGAAGTCAAATACTAGAGGCATACCCAGAAAACAAGGTTAACATATAAAAACCTTCTTTATTTTCCCCCAAAAAACAGATCCACACAAACATAAACAGCAAATACAAGCAAAGGGGTAGCACCTCAAGAAAAAGGTTCTACGAGAATCCTTATGTAAAACCTGACGCATCAAAGAATCCGTGAAAGAGGGGGCCGTCGGCTAGCATGGTCAAGGCTCTGAGCCTCGGACGTTCGGGACCCCGGTTCAAATCCGGGCGGCCCCACCAAAACATCCGAAAGCTACGCTAAGGTAACAAAAACAGAAAAATGAGGCGGACTTACTTCTTTGCCCGCTTTGCAATCTCTTTGGCGACTATAACGCCTGAGGAAGACGCTTGAATGAGTCCTCGGCTTACTCCAGCTCCGTCACCGATCGTAAACATGTTCTTGATCTTTGTTTCCAGCTGATCAGTCAACTCGAGCCTTGAGGAATAGAACTTCACTTCGATGCCATAAAGTAGCGTATCATTCGAGTTTACTCCGGGAGCCAATTTATCCAATGCCTGAAGCATCTCTTGGATGTCAGCCAAATAGCGGTAGGGCAGCACGAAGCTGAGGTCTCCGGGCGTGGCGTTCTTGAGGGTTGGAACACATAGGCTACGTTTTATCCGCTCTTCTGTTGAGCGGCGTCCAGCCTTCAGGTCGCCTAGCCTCTGAATGATTACGCCTCCGCTGAGCAAGTTCGAAAGCCGTGCAATGTATTTTCCGTAGGCTATGGGTTCTCTGAATGGCTCTGTAAAGGAGGTGCTAACCAAGATGGCGAAGTTCGTGTTTTTTGTTTTCCGTTCAGCGTAGCTCTGGCCATTCACGGTTAAGATACCATCATATGATTCTGTGATTACTTCTCCTAGAGGCGAAACACAGAAGGTTCTCACCTGATCGTCAAAGGATTTAGAGTAGTAAATCAGCTTTGGCTCATACAGGGTCGAAGTGAGTTCCTCCATGATAGCGGCTTGAAGCTCCACCCTGACGCCTATGTCCACAGGATTGTTCAAGGTTTTCAGACCAAGAACTTCTGCTTCAGTCTTCAGCCATTCGGCTCCGATTCGTCCCGGCGCCACAATCACATATTTTCCGTAGAACTTTTCTCCCTTGGTGGTCTCAACACCTTCAACCTTGCCGTCCTTGACCAAAAGGCTCTTCACGTGAGTTCGGGTCCTAATGTCAACCCTGCCTTCAAGATGACTACGCATCTTACGAAGAGTCTCAGCACATTTTTCAGTGCCCATATGCCGCACTTTCTGGGAAACAAGCTTCAACCCAGCAAGAGAAGCTTTTCGTTCGAGCTCAGCAAACTGTTCGGGACCAACACCATAAAGACGCTTAGTTGCCCCAAACTTCAGATAAACGCCGTCAACATAACGCAACAAATCCCAAAGCTGCTCTTCAGTGCAGTACTCGTTGAGCCACCCACCAACCTCTGTGGACAAAGTAAGCTTTCCATCACTGAAGGCGCCAGCGCCTCCCCAACCAGCCAACAGGGAGCAGGGATCACAGTTTAAGCAGCCTAAACCTCTACTGGAGGGACATTTGCGCTGATCAATATCTGGGCCTTTATCCAAAAGCAAAATACTAAGATCTGTTTTGTCACCTAACTCAAGAGCAGAGAAGATTCCAGCAGGACCAGCGCCCACGATTATGACGTCGAAATTCATCAACGGTTCCTCCGGAATTCCAAAACTACATAGAATAGGTGCAATATATGTGTTGGCTGGAAAGAAACAAACAGAACATAAGCAACTATGTTGAAAAAAGCAAGCCATAACATTCTCAATGTTAGCTGACTGTTTCGGCAATCTTGTGTTCTAAAGAAAAAATTTGGATGTTCAGTTCTTGTTTTCCTCTTTTTTGAGGGTCTTCTCCATGAGTTTCCTAAGAATGGGAGCAGCTTCCTGTTCGGTAACGGATTTTATGAAAACTGAGACTAAACCGATCTTTTTTGTTTTTTGGGCGAGGATTTCAGCTAGAGCGCGGGCAATCATCATGTTCCGGTCTCCAAGCAATATCGAGGAGAGGGGCGATCCGACCAAGTTCTGCGGTTGGGGTATAGCTACAGCCAAGGTGCCCAGCTTATCTTCGCCCTCACTCAAAAACAGTTGATTCGCGTTTTTTGTTTCAATGTACACAGCAAAAAAAGTCGTTTCTCTTTCAACTATCTCTTCTTTGATAATTTTTGCTCGTGACAAACGCGACTCTCCGTGCCTATTAGTAGCTTGGTCAACCGTCTATTTAGTATTTTCAAACAAAACTTAGAGAAAAGTTTCTTTGCAATATTTGCCCAATCAACGCTTTGTGCCCGTTCCAGACAAACAATTAGATTAGGTAACGAAGTTTTACAGTTCTTTGGAGTAGACTGTGCTTAAGCCGATCTCCCTGAAGTTTTTGTTCAGTTTTATCTGACCAAAACACAGCATAGAAACTTTCTCGCTCACAGGAGTATATATTTTCAGGATTTTTCGTTTGTAGTCAACTTCATGCAGGATGCCGATCCCCAAAAAAATATCTTCTTCATCTTTCAGCCCCACAAGCAAGCCCTCCTCGTCTCCCTCCCGTATCACCTTAACCCTTTTCCCGAAGTGCTCCTCAGCATCTTTGATCTGTTCTTCAGTAACGGCTTCACTCTTTTTTAGCACAACAAGAATGGTAGCAACGGTTTCTTCGGAGTAGATTGGTCGCGTTCCCAGCAGATTACTCAAGGTTTCCAAACGTCGATGATGCAACGGACCACCGGCACCCAAAAGAGAATCTATAACTTTGATCCAGCTAAGAGAAAAAGACTGCATCTTGGCTCCTTTCAGATACTTCTTATAACTAAGCTCCCGCAAAACCTTCCTTTTTTCTCTATTCCTTGGCTGAATCAGCTGCGGAGAATCTATAACAAGAACCTTAACGCCATGCAGCGCATCTAAAATGGGGCTTAACTCGTTCCCTCGTTGCATTCCAACGACAACACTGGAACCAACTTTTTCCGCCAACCGAACCTTATATGCGGCTGCTTCTTCGCCTTCAACCCAGCCATCGGTGTTTATGACAAGAAAATCCACGCCTGCCTCAATCACCTTATCTTTCAGCTGGGTCAATCCCTCAATGACCTTATTTATTGCCCCGCTTGGACTCGTCGACCCCACAAAAACCGCGTCTTGAGCATCGATCTCGAAGAGGTCTTTCACGGGCTCAGTTACGAAATTGAACCCCACAGTTGAAGGCGGTCCCACATCAGACTGCCCCAAATCAGCATCAATAACGCTTGTCCTCCACTTATTCATCACCGCTTCATTCACAAGAAAGGTGCAGAAGCTTGTCTTGCCCGAGTCCATGCCGCCTATAACCATGACAGTCAACGGTTTATCTAGGGACAAAATCTCCTTTGCGGCTTCATCCCATAAAGAAGGAACAGTTCCCGCGTCAACTTCGTTTATAGAAGCCCCTTCCCCCATCATCAATTCAAGAGTAGCCCTTTTTCTCACCCACAAGGGCAAACGTTTCCCTTCCCTGACTACGAGTTTCTCGCTGATTTGAAGAGGCGCCCCCAGAACGCTTACCTTTCCGGAGAGAATGCTCACTGAAGCAGGACCATCAACCAGCAAAGTCTTGCCTTCATTGATAACATGCTTCATTAAACATTCTTCCTCTTCAGTTCAGCAACAAGTTCGTAATAGGCTCTTCCAGAAACAGTTGCAACAGCTATTTTCGTCTTCATTTGATTACACTTTCCAAGTTCCCCGCAGAAGAAACGAATGATTAGAAAACGGAGAGTTGTATATATGCATGACCTTGAACCCTGCGTGACTCTCCTGTCTTTCTTTTCCGCTTAAATATGTTACGAAAGATCCTTCAACAAAAGATGTCAACAGAGAGAAGGCTTATAATTCCTGAGACTATACTTCGCTTCTTGTGTTGCTGCATTGCAGAATTTCGTTCAGACGGGTTGCATTTCGCTTGACAAATTGTTAGGAGGAGGATTCCCTGCTGAAGGCGTCTCCCTCGTCTATGGAGAGGCGGAAACAGGCAAAACTTCTCTCGCTGTTCAGTGCGCAGTTAATTGCGCGCGGAGAGGCATCAAGTCCCTATTTATAGACACTGATGGAACCTTTTCTTATGAGCGGCTGTCACAGATAGCGGAGTATGATTATGAGAAAATCTCGCCCCTTATGATCATAATGAGACCAACAACATTTCAGGACCAGTCCAGAGCAATAGATCACCTTGAAAAGGTTATAACCAAAAAATTTGGGTTGATTGTCGTCGACACTGTCACATCATTATATCGCGTTGAACTCAACGACATGAAAGAAACGTATGCTGCGAATCGTGAGTTGAACAGACAACTGGCGGTTTTGACTCAGATATCCAAAACGTGTGGAGTAGCAGTTCTTGTCATTAGTCAAGTGAGAAGTGTTCCTCTTGGAGAAACGGTTGAAATTAAACCTGTGGCGGCACGGGTTCTGAACTATTGGTCAGACATCGTGCTTGACATGAAACAAACGGGGCAAACACGGGTCATAAAGGTCCTGCGTGAAAAACATCCGAAAATCAAAGGAACAGGATTCTGTTACGTCAATATCGAAAGCGTAGGAATAACTGATTACAGATGTTAGAGTTATTTTCTTCAAGTAATAATAAAGGATGAGAAAAATGACGATAACAATTATCGACATCGCCGCCGCCATGTGGTTTATTTTCCCAGCTTACTGCGCCAACGCAGCCCCTGTGATCTTCGGCGGTGGCAAACCCATGGACTTCGGCAAGACATTCTTTGACGGTAAACCCTTCCTTGGTTCCCACAAGACAATCAGAGGCTTCTTGGCGGGCATTATTGTGGGAACGTTAGTTGGTTTAGTTCAAACGCTCATCTTTGAGCAGGTTCTATTTCAATACAGCCCCCAGTTTCAATACAGCATACTGCTTGGATTTGTGCTGTCTCTAGGAGCTTTAACAGGTGACCTGATAGAGTCTTTCATTAAGCGGCGGTTAAACCGTTCTCCCGGGAGCTCCATTCCAGTAGCAGATCAGATCGACTTCATATTAGGAGCGTTGCTCTTTTCCATTCTGGTTTCGCCCCCCTCCTTGCCAGCGGCTCTGATAATTCTTCTGATAACAATCCCGATACACTTGTTAACGAACATAGGGGCTGCTCTTTTGAAGATGAAAAACAAAGGAAAAACAGGTGACGCTGCGTCGCTTTGACTTGTAACGTGGTAGAGGCTAGCTGAAGCTAGCTATCAGATTTTGTTCAACTAGAACATATGATATAAGGAGTAGAACACAGCCAACCAGAAGGAATCTGTATGCTTGGCGGGGGCTATAAGCGTACTTTGTGCTTCGGTATGCTATTATAAAGCCCGTGAATCCCATGGCATAGAAGACCATAATGATTACGCTCTCTAAGAGTAACTGCTCAGTTATGCCATAAGGATAAAAGCTGATTATCCGTCCACCCGAAGCGACGATTGCTACGATGGGCTGGATCAGGATGTCGTAGATTCCTCCGCCAAGCAGGAAGAGTGAAACGGCGACAACCGAGATGGCGACAACAAATAAGGAAGGCTTAGCAGTTATTATTTTCTCGTAAGTTTTTTGCAACGAAAAGGCAAGAGAGGAAAGCTGTTTACTGAAACCTTTAGCCATAGTTCATCCATCCTTGTTCTTCAATAAATGCTCTGCAACTTCTTTTGCCCAAGCGCCTGTGTATGAATTCTCCACAACAGCTTTTAAATATTCCTTCCAAGAAGCGCCTGTAGCCCTTTGCCAATCCTCAAAGTTCTGAACAATGTTTCGGTAAGCTCTTTCGTGGAGCCCACAATATTTCTCTTTGGCGTCTCTGTCACAAACTATGCACTTCACCGTTTTTTCCTCCTCGCTTTAAGGGAACAATTGGGGTTGAAGCACAGGTTCCAAGGTCTTTTGCTTCTGAGCCACACCAGCACCTGAGGCCATCCACATGCTTTACAGTTGCTTTTGGTGGGTTTGACGGTTCCACGTTGGGGAAGAGGAAAAGATGTTTTGCAGATGCCCTTGAAGTAGTTGGTGCAGCCTATGAACCTCTTTCTGGTTGTTCGTGAATAGATAATCGCGAGGTCGCCTGTGCCACAGTTTGGGCATTTTCCCACGATTCGTTCCTGTGTTTGTGCTCTCTTGATGGCTTTTGTTAAGGATTCACCGATACGTTCCTCGTTTTCTTTGAACTGTTCCAATTGAGGTTTCAGCTGTTCAACGACTTCTGCGAGAACAGTTTCCCGATTCATTCTATTGTTTTGGATTTGCTCCATTTTATCCTCAAGTTCTTGAGTGAGCTTTGCCGAGACTACAATGGAAGCATACTTGCCGAGAATCTCGATTACGTCGAAGCCCAGCTCAGTCACCGCGATTCGTTCGTCCTTGACGTATCCGCGGTTGTAGAGAGTCTGAATGATGTCTGCTCGGGTCGCCTTTGTTCCGATTCCAAGTTCTTCCATCTTCTTCAGGAGACTGCTTGGATTGTATCGAGGCGGGGGGCAGGTGAACTTGTCTTCCTGTATGACATTTCTTAACCGAACGTTATCGCCTTCTTTGATGGGAGGCATGAGCACCTCTTCGGCTCTGACGTAGGGCTTGTAGAAGTCCATCCAACCTTCCTTCAGAATCCGTCTTCCCCTCAAAAAGAAGTTGTGATCGTTCACTTCTAGACGCGCCTTTAGGCTCTCTTTGAGTGCATCATCGCCGAAAACAGCCATGAACCGTCGGACAATAAGGTCCCAAACCCTCTTCTCGGGTATTCCCAGGGGCTTTTCCGGCAGCTTTCCTGTGGGATACACAGCTGGATGGGCGGGGTCTTCTTTAGCGCCTTCTCTGGGTTTCAACTCTTCTTTTTCTAGAAGTTTTGAGGCTAACTTTTTGTATGCAGGTTTTCGTTTGAGGGAGTTGAGTATCTTTTTGTAGTCTATTATTGGAGGAAGTTTCTGGCTGCTTGTCCGGGGGTAGGAAATCAAAGCGTCAAGATATAGGCGCTGAGCGATTGCTAAGGTGCGTCGGGGAGTATAGCCAAAGAAGCTGTAGGCTTCCCGCTGTAACGTGCCTACGTCGAAGGGGATAGGAGGCTTCTGATGAAGCGTTCTCACGTCAACACTCGTGACTTCCCCAGATTTGTTTGCGCAGGCTCGCACAACAGCGTCTGCCTCAGCCCTTGTTGCAATTCGCTTTTTTTCATATTGTGCCTCAATTACAGAGTTTAGGATTTCAGCCTCAGCGTTTATTTCCCAGTATGGGGTGGGCACAAAGCTGCGGATTGCCTTCTCTCTTGCAGTCAGAAACTGGAGGGTTGGTCCCTGCACTCTTCCCGTGCTCAAGGTGGAGTATCTGCCGCTCCAGCGGCGCGCCGCCAAAGTTAGTGCTCGTGAAAGGTTTATGCCGTATAGCCAGTCCACTTCATGTCTGGTTCTTCCGGCTTCTATGAGGGCAAAATCGAGGTGCGGAAGAGGCTCTTCGTAAGCTTGTTCCAGCTCGCTTTTCATGAGAGTAGAAAATTTCATCCTTTTTGCTGAAGTTTCCTTGTTGTCGCAGGCGTACTTCAGTATGCAGTATCCGATGAGGCTTCCTTCAATGTCGTAGTCGCAAGCTGACACAAACTCGTCAGCATCATGGGACAACTTCGAAAACGTTTCAACCCAATTACGAATCGCTTTTGCGCCTCGCTCTGCCAAGTGTCGCGGTGTCCACCTGAAATTGAAGACAGGATAGTAGTTTCTTTTTCCTCTTTCGTGAACGATAGTGTAGAGGTGCCCGAGAGCGGGAACAATAACGAGTTTTCGGTCCCTTTGAGCGACAAAATAGGGTACGCCGTTTTCCTTAAGATTCTTGGGCTTGCCTTGGCTATCAAGGGCTTGGGCTATTCTTTTAGCGGCATCCGGTTTTTCGGTAACTATCAGGGTGTATTTTTCCATCGGTGCACCTACTCCAGTCTGCTTCAGACACTTAAAACTCTATAAATGATTTACGAGCAACAACTGTTCGCGGTTCACAAAAAGGCAGCACTATAAGCAACTGGAGTATCGCCTATTGGCGATCGAACAAAAAATAAAGGTAGTTAAGGTTTCACTAAGTTGCTCAGCAAATAGGGAAAAGCCGCTCTAACGGGCTTCTGCGAAGCGTCGTAATACATAAATAGTTTGTAACGATTGTATTTTGTTCTACAACGGCTGTGATAGCTTGCCTCAACAGGTAATTTGCGAAAAATGCGGTTTTATTCTCTACGAAGGCACAGACTTGAAACCCCCAGACGAGATAATTCAAACTCACGAGGGTAAATGCCCCAAATGCGACAGAAAAATATCCTTCGTACCGAAAAAAGTTGAGGTCAAATCTGCCGGCAAAACAGGCAGAAGACATTGAGGGCTCAAGTCCAAGAAGCTTCTCTACAGTAAATGCTATTTTGTGATGGAAAAAATTAAGTGTTTTAATGCAGATACCGAGATTTGAAGGAAGTGATGAAGCGTGACAGAGTGGATGTGTATGAAGTGTGGACATAAATGGGTCGGTGAAAGTAAAATGGAGCCTAGGCAGTGCCCCATGTGTGGATGCGGCATCATCTACGTTCCGAAGGTCATTAAAAAGAAATGAGTCATAGAAAATTGACGGGTGAAAACACGCTCCAAAGTAGGCTTTTGTATTCAAGTTGCTATCTTTTACGTCTTTGTTTAAGCGCAGGTTAAAAAGTTAAAATATCTCTTCTTTCAAAGAAGGAAACTAATAACAGTGGAATACCACAAGAAAAATAAAGGGTTCAATGCTTTCATTGACGAGAGAAGGGTTTGCGGTGAATATTGGAAAAATGTTTAGCAAAGAAAGTGCAGTTAATGCCTTAACGAGCGTTGGAGCTCTTCGCTTCCGAATATCTCATTCTTCTCTGATGCACATATCTCTACTGATACTCATTCTTGTTATAGCCGCCACGGTAAGATTGCTTCCTCTCCGCTGGGGTTTCCAACTCTCAGAATTTGACCCTCACATTCATTACCGTTTAACCAAGCACATGGTTGATAACGGATTCTTCGCCTGGACATCATGGACAGACACGATGAGCTGGTATCCTCAAGGGCTCCCTGTTTCAGGCGCACTTTTTCCGGGTCTGGCAGCAACGGCAGCGTTCTTTTATCAGATAGCTAATGCGCTGAATCTTGCTCCGGCGCCGATCCTAAGTTCAGATGTCTATCATCCTCTAACTGTCGACCCCGTTTTCAATTTCGTCATATTGTTTCCAGTGATTATGGCGACGTTAACCGTTTTGGTCATCTACTTTGTGGGAAGAGACATTGGCGGCAAAGAGGTTGGCCTGTTTTCAGCCTTCTTTTTAGCCCTAAGCTCACCGTATATTAGCCGTACCTCCCTCGGCTTTTTTGACGACGAAACCGTCGGAATCTTCGGCATCCTCTTGTTCATCTTCTTCTTCCTAAGGTCCATTGACCCCGAAAGGTCTCCTAGAAACAGTCTTGCCTATGGAATCGCTGGAGGATTATCGTTGGGATATCTCTTTGCGTCTTGGGGAGCAGCACGATATCCCCTCGGAATCACATTAATTTTTGTTCTTGTTCTAGTCGTGCTAAAGCGATATTCACCGCGCCTCTTTATTTCCTACGGCACAACATTTGGCGTGGCACTTCTTATAGCAACAAGTGTACCAAAGCTAGGACTCAAATTTCTAACAGAACCTACAGTCTTGGCAGTGGCTGGAATGTTCCTCTTGTTGAGCATCTACGAAATTTCTCGCCGCATCAAACCCAATAAGAATAAAATGGTTTTTGTGGTTGGCTTCTTAGTCCTTATTGTCGCCTTGTTCTTTGCGTTTTCAAGGCTCGGGTTAATTGGGTCCCTAGAGGAAAAATTCGTCTCAGTTATATTGCCCTCTGAACGTGTAGGCGAAGGCCCTATACAACAGCTTGTGCAGTCCGTGCAGGAACACAGACCCTCCACTTGGGGATCGTTTTACTATGACTTAGGCATAGGAGTCTTCTTCATACCTGTCGGTTTATATTTCGCTGTGCAGAATCCCACAAACCGCAACATTTTCCTCGTAATCTTTGGTCTGACATCCATCTACTTTGCCGGTTCAATGGTTCGGTTAACTTTGCTCATGGCTCCAGCCGTTAGCATCTTATGGGCATTAGCTTTGGTTCAATTGGTCAAACCATTTGCCACGATTCTGAGGGAAAGCCCTAAAATCCCGAGGAGACGTAAAATGCGTTTCAGGGCTCGTGTAGGTAAGGAATTCAGCGCGGGCTTTATTATTTTGATGTTCCTCTTGTTGACGGTTACCTTTGTATTGCCAAGCGCGGGCTCAACGTTTCCAAGAGTCGTAGATCGTGCGTATTCGCCTACAACAATTGCCGCTTCGAGTTTGCCGCTTAGGACCCAA
The DNA here is from genome assembly GCA_004376385.1 of Candidatus Bathyarchaeum sp. Lineage (GTDB taxonomy): Archaea > Thermoproteota > Bathyarchaeia > Bathyarchaeales > Bathyarchaeaceae > Bathyarchaeum. The sequence continues at coordinate 1,645 of SOJY01000280.1, read as the reverse complement.
GTTAGCGACTGGTTAGATGCCCTCAACTGGATGCGGGTTAATCTGGAACAAACTGATATTGTGGCGAGTTGGTGGGATTATGGATACTGGATTACGAGTATTGCCAATAAAACAACTCTTGCTGATAACGGTACAGTGAATGCTACGCAGATAGGCTTGATTGGAAAGATGTTTATGTCAAACGAAACTGAAGCCGTCAAATTCCTGAAAGACTACGATGTTGACTATGTTGTGATCTACCAAAGCTTCAGACAAGACGGAACTGATGCAGTATATGGTGATGAAGGGAAATGGAGATGGATGGCGCGGATTCCCGGATTGGATGATACTGAATTCGGAAACTACACCTTAGGAACGGATTGGATAGATGCAAACGAGGATGGCCAAGTAGGTACTGATGAGCTAGTAATGAACGAGATGGGAAACAGCACGGTTTTGTACAAACTGATGCATTACGCAAGAGATTTGGTACTTCAGGGCTATTCAGAAATCGAATTAGAATATTTCGAGGGACCGCCCCACGGATATTTCTCAAAGGCAGATTGGTATGGAGATTCACAGGGAGCCTTTGCACCGATGGTGTGCGTCTATAAAGTCAATTACGATTAAGTGTATGCTTCAAGAAATGTAGGTGATGCGCTCCTCTTCTACCCTACGCATCTTCTGCATATACTTAACTCGTCTCTTCTCAATATCCTGCATTCTACCCAGTATCTCTTTAGACCGCTCTATCTCCGCATCCAATCCTTTCAAATCAACAGTAACATCAAGGAGTCCCTGCAGAATCTCGATAACACTCTTCGCAGTCTTCGGATCAGGCAAGTAACCGCGAGTCTCTCCCAAGAGACAAACAGCATCTATCTTCCTGAATTTCGCTAGCCCCAAAAGCAAACCAGCTGTACCAACAATAGGGGTTCCTGCTTCGCTGAATACCGCCTTGGCTTTCAGAGCCCTTTCCAAGAGAACAGGATTCGTGGATACTGCAACCACTTTAGGGGTGCCTTCAACTTCGTTTCTGTACCCACCAATAGTTATGATAGTTTCAACGTTTTTCTTTTCAGCAAAATCGAGGATGCTGTTGGCCACCTCAAACTGCCCCTCAATTGTCTGGGCTTGGCTGTCCCCAGTTAAGAATATGAAGTCGTTTTCTCCGGTCTCGTTTTTCCAGAAGTAAAATTCCCCGCGGAGAAGTCTGGCTCCTCCTTTTTTGTCGACGAGAACATGGTAAGGAAAATGGGGAGAATACAAGATTGCCAGTTTTTGAGCTTTCAATTGCTTTACAAGGTAATTGGTGGCTATGCTTCCCACCATACCTAATCCAGGAAACCCTTCCACCAGAATCGGATTCTTCAGCTCAACTTTCGCTAATTCCTTAATTACTGTTGTTTTCATTCTGACCTAAACCTCTCATTGCTCGTCGATATTTTGCATATCGGTCGTCAGGCGAGAATTTAGCAGGATGCGGAATACGCAAGTTACCACCACAACTGGAACAGCTTTCCTGATTCAGCGTATACTTTCCACACTTCACACATTTCCTAAGCAGCCAAACCATCGCTACCACCCGTTTCTACCATTATCCGCCTATATTATTTTGGACGTTCACACCTATTGTGCAAACACACCTATTTACGTTTCCAATAAA
>SOJY01000135.1 GCA_004376385.1 Candidatus Bathyarchaeum sp. | reverse complement strand
TCATCAAGCCGACTTTCACTTTCATAAGTAACTGGGATGTTAGCTGCTTCTACAACCACCTTGGCCTTAATCTTATCTACATTTTTCTCGTTAATTACGTCTGGAATGGACGCTGGGACAAGTATGTCGACCGGCAACTCAAAGATCTCTTCATACCTTAGAACTTGGCCTTGTTCATAGTTAGTTACTGACCTCGTCTCCTCCTTCACTGTCTTCAGTTTTTCATAATCTAATCCATCTGGATTGTATATGCATCCCTTACTGTCGCTTATCGCCACTATTTTCGCTCCAAACTCGCTGAGGTATTTTGCCAAGAAGGAACCAACGTTACCGAAGCCGTCGATAGCTGTTGTTCCTTCTTTTAGTTTAATGCCGACGTGGTCGGCCGCAAGTTTGGTTGCATGAAACACACCGTAGCCAGTTGAACCGTACTCGTGAGGAATCCCGCATTCCTCGCCTGGCCTAACACACATGTCTGCAGGCTTTCCAGTACAAGACCTTAAGGAGCCATTTGCGAGGGCATAAGCTGCCATTTCTTCCTCTCCGGTGTTGATGTCTGGAGCTGCGATGTATTGGCTTGGAGAAAAAGGTTTTAACGCCACGGCGAAGGCTTTGATCAGGTTCATCTTTTCCTCTTTCGAGATTTTCTTGGGATTCGCTATTATGCCGGATTTTGCTCCTCCAAATGGAAGTTCTGCTAAGGTACATTTCCAAGTCATAGTCCTCGCAAGCCTGAAAACCTCTTCGACGCTTACCGTAGGCGTCATTCTTATTCCGCCCTTGCCAGGACCCAACGCAGTATTGTCAATTATTAGAATACCCTTCATTCCAGTGTTAGAATCATAAACCTGCAAAACTTTCTCGGGGCCCCATTCATCAGCGAACTTTTCTATATCAACCATCCCTACAGCCACCAAAAGCTCCAATGCATGAGCATTTTCAGAGCATACCCGTTAATATTTTTTCTTACTATTTCCCTCCAGCAATAATTAGAAAATGTCGCGAAATGAACGTTGAAATCCGATGGTTCTCCTGTTCTTGCTAACGAGTTGTAGCAGAAACGTAATTGAAACCTTAGCAAACGCATACATGCATCTATTTTGTAGGCTCTTCCATTAGCTTCAACATTAACTCCTCCGTGAAACCTACACGTGCGCGCAAACTAGGTAGTTCTCAGCTACAAGAGTTAGAATGCGTGTGTCCTATGACACAGTGGCTAGACCAAGATGTCTTCACCATTACATGCAAATCCATGCGCGGGAATTCATATTGCGAGAATTGTCAAAAAGGAAAGAGCATATAAAATGAGGGAAAACACTCCACCTTTTTTGTCGAGCTTCATCCTCAACGAGAGCATTAGTATGATCATTATAGAAGCAAAGATGGTGTACAATCCGGTCGTCGTGGAGGCACTGCCCCATATCGTGATTGGTGAGAAGATGGGTCCTATGCCGATGGAGAGGGTGGCGTCGACGATGCAGCTCCCAATTATATCGCCAATTATGAGATCATAATGTTTTCTTTTGACGGCCCACAGGTCAATTACAAGTTCTGGGAGAGAAGTTCCTACACCGACTACGAAGAAGCTTATGAGAAATTCTGGGATGGAAAGGAGTGTTGACAGCGTGATTACTGACATGACTACAACGTAAGCTCCAACGGCTACGCCCGTGAATCCAAGAATAGCGAAAGCTAAATGATGCAATTTTTTCCTGTCAAAGCCTTGTTTTGATTTCGAGGAAGTCTTTTGTGCCAATCCCTCCGCCAAACCCGCCTTCTCTTCAAGCCTGCATTCATGTAGTTCTGTGTAACATTTGTGGACATACCGAGAGGTCATCATGATAATTAGCCAACTGGATACCAAGAAGAGGCCGTCCAACCTCGAAATGTAACCTTTTTGAGTCATTGATACCAGAAGGAATAGTGCTAAGACTTCAGAAGCGCCGATGATCATGATCTCCCTTTTATCGCTTCTTAAGGTTCCCCCAAAGAAGGAAATGATACCTAACACCAAAGTCATCTGGGCCAAGATTGACCCTAAGGAGTCTCCGATGTTTATGTCACCGTGACCTATGGCTGATGAGGTGATCGAGTTAGCGATTTCCGGCAGGTCTGTGCCTATTGACACGAGAAGGAGACCGATAATGAAGGGGGATGCTCCCAAGGCCTCTGCCAAACTTATCGAGTGTTCACCCGCCCTGTGGCTAGAGAAAACCATAAGGCCGATTCCTAAAGCAAGACCTGCTAAGGCGACTATCCCCTCAAAGGCCAATTGAGACACCTTTACCTTCATACATAGTTTGTTTCCACTCTATGTAACCATTTTGGCAACAGTTCTGATTAATTGCCCGACGCACGCCGAAACTCTTTTTTGGATAATGTTGGTTGTTCACCTTCATGGATTGGCATGCCAGGCAAACCGATGCATGCATGCAAAATGGTTGGTATGCTCAAATTTTTCTAATATAAGGGTTCTAAGTGCACGCCAAAAAAGAAAAAGTGAACGGTTATTTTGGTTCTAACTCTTTGTGTTTTTCAGCCATTTTGAAACTGTTTTGTATATGGGATGTGCACTGACGTTAATTATTGGGACTTTCACATTTGTTTCTTTTATAATGATCACCTCTTTGAACTCAGGCATCAGTGCCCATTCTACTGATGACCAATGAACTGAGCCTTCTAATTTTTCTTTGATGACATCTTTTGTTTCAAGCATCGTTGAACGAGAAAATACTATCCCTCCCGCCCAAAGTAAGGGGTCAGCCAATCCACCTGGTTCCACACCTAAACTCTGAAGTTTCACTAAATCGTCTAAAACATATTTGACTATTTCATGTATGACGATTTTTTTCCAAGGCTCGTAAACAACTTCCACCATTTTTAATCCTATTAATGACAGTTAAGAATCCTTTTTATGGTTTACTCGTGCGCATTATCCAAAAAGGAATGTAGATTTATGCGTTCTCGCTAATATCGCGTGCGTACACATAGTAGGTCAGGAACTATATTCCATGTGCTCAAATCTGTAATCTCTCAGGGGACTTCAAACCCGACATGTATATGAAGCGCGGATAGAACGAGTTTATATCGCTGGGAAAGAACCATAGAAGTCTATCTGCGAATATCTGCTTGTATTCTTATTTCGCCAAACATCTCTCTTTTTGCTCTACATATGGGACAGATAAAAGGTGGTTCTTCGCGGAAGCAGATGTAGCCACATTGTTTACAGTACCACATTTTCCTTTGATCTTTAGAAGGTTTCTCGGCAATCATGGCACCCATTTCAGATGGCTTTTCAGCGAGAGTCTCGGTAGAAACTGCGTAAGCTCTGACTTGTTTTTCCAGAGGTCTACGCTCTGGAATTGGTTGTATTGGAGTCTTTCCTTCAAACACATCCTTTCTAACATAAAGCGCGCAGTAGCAATATCCATATTCTTCAACATCTGGGTCTCGATAGTCGCAAGGACATATTATGTCTCTATCAAACTCAAACTTTTCAGAGGCAAGTCTACATGGGCATAAGGGGTAACCATATCGACCTTCGTTCTGCTCAAGTCCTTCAAGAAGGCTTTCAAGAAACTTGGGATCAGGGTTTAGGTAATAGCCGTGCCTTTTTGCATCGCTTTCTGCCCTTTGCCTCACTTTTTCTAAGGTTATCAAATCTCTAAGACCGCTCTCATTTTGTCTTCTTTAAAGCCAGTGATCAAGATTTTGTCGTTTATGATTGCAGTAGGATAGCTTAGGCGCCCTCCACGGCTTAAAATGTCACTTCTCATTTCTTCTTGTTCTTCTTTGCTACATAAATCAACATCCACATATTCATATCCAATGCTGTTGTCTGCCAAAAATTTCTTCATTCGTTTACACCAAACACAAGTGCTTAAGGCATACACGAGAACACTATGCTTGTTGTCTTTGCCTGGAATCTTTATAGTTCTCATTTTTCTCTTTTTCATATGATTGTACACATGCATTCTTAAGTGTAATCTTTCACTTCTAAGGGTATATATTAGAATTGCACATGCATCCACGACAAGAGAAAGATTAAAGACTCGGCACCGTGGCTATAACTCAAACTATAGGTGGTGAATAGTATGCCTTGTGGTAGTTGTGAAGAGAAGAAAGAGTTTAAATGTCCCAAATGTGGCATGACTTTCGAAACAGAAGAAAAACTAATGGAACACAAGAAGAAGGAGCACATGTAGCAAAATAGTGCTGGCTTCTGTTCTACTGTGCATACATTTGGGTACGTATATACGAAACTCAGAACAGGAGGTTAGAATTGTGAGTCAACATAGACCCAAGATCCTTGTTGTCTTCTACTCGATGTACGGTCACATCTTCAGGATGGCCAAGGCAGTAGTTGAAGGCATTCAAGAGGTAGGCGGTCAGCCAATCCTTAAGCAAGTTGCCGAACTTGTTCCAGAACAATTTTGGAGTGAGGAGATAAGAAAGGCAAAAGACTTAATGAAGGATGTTCCAGTCGCTGACCCTCGCAAGGACCTAGACGACATCCAAGGAGTTATCGTGGGCACTCCCACTCGCTTTGGCAACATGTCCGCCCAAATGAGGAATTTCTGGGATCAAACAGGAGCGATCTGGATGAAAGGCAGTCTCATCGGCAAACCGGCAGCAGCATTCACCAGCTCAAACAATCAACATGGAGGACAGGAAACAACCATCATCTCGACGCATTTTACACTTCTACATCATGGCTTCGTTGTCGTTGGTCTGCCATATTCTTTCAGGGAGCAGATGACGATGGGGGAGATAACAGGTGGTTCACCCTATGGAGCTTCAACCGTCGCTGGGAGCGGCCCGCCGTACAAGCGCATGCCAACAGCCAATGACCTTGAGACGGCAAAGAACCTAGGAAAACACTTGACAAATATTGCAAAAAGACTAGCGTCTTGAATCTATCGACTGAAGTTACACATGCATACACAAACGGTCTAATCTGTGATTCGCCAAGCCATTCTAAGAGTTTGGGGACAACAAGGAGAATAGTGACTTCAACAGCTATGCATGCATATGAAAACGAGCCAGAGTCGCTGAAAAGAGTAAAATAGGTCTAATAGGAATACTAGATAATAGTGATAAGAAATTGCTTGTTATGTCCTTTGAAACAAAGAAAGACCGAGAAGCGATTTTGGACAAAGCCATTAAGTATTTTGTTGACGAGGTCGGTTTGAAGATCGCTGAGCAAAATCCTTGCTGCGTTACCTTCAATGGAGATAAGGTTGGCTATGTCACGGTAACACTTACACAAGAAGACAAGAAGTTCGAAGTTAGAATAGAAACCAGAGAGTTTGAACACTGGGTGAGGAAATTCGTCGAAGAATTCAAATGAATACTGGTCGCGCATGCATGCATTTTGCTAGAAACTCACAACTCCTTTTCTCTCTGAGAAATCATACCATTTCCAAATTTCTTCAATAGCTTTCTTGGAGTATCCGCAACGCCTCATGCATGCATGCTAATTGCGTTGCTTGCATACATACCTCTACCACCATACATATACATTGGCTAAGCTAATCTTTCTTTCTTCCTCCCACGACGAATTCAGGAAACTCTTTGATTTTCTCTGCCATCTCCCTTAGGCGTTTATCTACTCTATAATTCACCGTTCCTTCCTCGAATGTTCCGTCCGGCCGTCTTACGCCGGCCTTACCTCCCGTAAGGACCTCAATACCTTGGTCGATGGTTTTCACGGGGTATATGTGGAACTTTCCTTCTCGAACGGCCTCAACCACTTCTTCCTTCAGCATGAGGTTTTGTACGTTGCTTTCGGGTATCAGAACCCCTTGCCCTCCGGTGAAGCCCTTAGCCTTACAGACTTAAAAAACCCTCAATCTTCTCATTCACCCCGCCGATTGCTTGGACTTCCCCCTTCTGGTTCACTGAGCCCGTGACCGCGATGTTTTGCTTGATGGGTTTTTCCGAAAGGGCAGAAAGGAGACTATATAATTCTGTGCTGGAAGCACTGTCTCCTTCCACCATTCCATAGCTTTGTTCAAAAACTAGGCGCGCTGAAAGGTTTAGGGGCTTGTCTTTGGCATACTTCTCAGCTAGATATCCGCTTAAGATCATTACCCCCTTAGTGTGGATTGGGCCTGCTAGCTTAGCCTCTCTCTGAATATCAATGATTTCTTCCCGTCCTAGCCCTATGCTGGCTGTGACACGGGAAGGTGCGCCAAAAGAGAAGTCTCCTAAGCTCATGACAGTCAGGCCGTTCACCTGCCCCACAATTTCTCCATCAAGATGGATCAGAAGAATGTTCCGTTCAATCATTTCTTGGATCTTCTTTTGGATGAGATTAGAGCGATAGATCTTCTCCTCGATGGCCTTTTTGACGTGGTTAGCAGTCACATTCTCAGAATTCTCTTGCAGGGCGTAGAAGTTGGCTTCTCGGATGATGTCTGCTATGTCGGCGAATCTTGTGGAGAGTTTTTCTTGGTCTTCGGCTAGTCTGGAGGCGTACTCGATTGTTTTTGCTACGGCTGAGGCGTCTAGGTGTTTTAGGTTCTCCTTTCCGCAGAAGGTGCAGATGAAGGCTGCATATTTCTGCATGTTCTCTTCTGTTCGGTCCATAGACGTGTCAAAGTCAGCTTTTACTTTGAAGAGTTCTTTGAAGTCTTTGTCCATAGAATAGAGCATTTGGTATAACCGGGGGTTTCCGATTAGGACCACCTTGACGCTTAACGGAATTGGCTCTGGCCTCAAGCCTTTTGTGGTGATGAAACCTAAGCGTTCACCAGCTTCTTCAACTACAACCTCCTTATTCTTTAGAGCTCTCTTCAAACCATCCCAAGAGAATATGTTTTGAAGCAGCTCCTCCACAGGGAGCACCAAATACCCGCCGTTAGCCTTGTGAAGGGAGCCCGAACGGATCATGGTGAAATCGGTTGTTAGGACTCCGAACTGTGCTTCTTTCTCTATTCTTCCAAAGATGTTTTGATACGTGGGGTTGAGCTCTACAACTACAGGAGCACCTTTGAGATCCGAGTTGTCTACTATTACGTTTACCTCGTATTTTTTTGAGGGAAGCTCCTTCATCCAAGGAACTGGAAAGGGAACTGGAGGAGCTTTAGAAGCTTCAGGCTTTACGAATTGGGTGAGGTTTTCCAAGATATCATTCTGCACCTCACCTAAGTAGCCGACAACCTCGTGAAACTCCTTGTATTTCTCTTTCAGATCGGCAAACAAATGACCCATCGCATACAACGCAACCTCACGATTCAAGTTCTCAATCTCATCTTTAGCCTTCCCTTCTAGGGCCCTCAATTGCCTCATTGCGCTAGTTAAGTCTGCATTTAGTTTTCCTCTTCTCTTCAGAATTTCGGCTCTAATTCCTGGGCTTAGGGCATTGAACTCGCGTTCGTTTAGAGGCTTTCCCTTTACCACCGGGATGACTAGCAGCCCTGTAGGACCCGTATGAAGGGCGAATCCTTTTTCTTGGGCCCTCTTGCTTAGTTGAGAAAAAAGTTCATTTCTTTCCTCTCCGATAGCTTTGATGATTGATTCCCGTTTCTTTCCGTACTCTTCACTTTCGAACGCTTTAGAAAGTGCTCTCTGCGTCACAGTAATGAGATTTGACACGTCAGTTTGAAAGCTTTTTACTTTGCCAGGGGCCAGCCTTATTGCTTTGGGTTCATACGAGCTGCTAAAGTTGTTTACGTAGCACCAGTCAGAAGGCACTCGCTTCGTCTTAGCTATCTCTTCTAAGAAGTCTTTCACAGCGGTTGTTCTACCCGTTCCCGGATAACCAGCCACATAGATATTAAATCCAAGTTGTTTAATGCCCAAACCGAATCTAAGCGCTTTCACCGCCCTCTCTTGACCAATAATTTCTTCGAGCGGCGAAAGTTCTTCGGTGGTTTTGCAACCAGTCAGCTTGGAATCGCGTTCTTTTCTAAGCTTATGAGGTGGTAACTCATTTGTCATATGTACCCACCTTCAACACAAAACGCTTTGATAATTTTAGATAGTTCCTTCTTTAGTTTTAAAAGCTTTCATGAAAGATATACGGATGAAGAAATGACTATGCGTCCACGAAAACTGAGGGGTCAAAAAGATGGGAAATAATGACCGAATGAGTCTCCTTGGCGGTATCATCATGCGAATTTATGGCAATTGGCTAATATCACTCATTGAAAAAAAATATCGTTTATCATACATGCATTCGAGATTTGGACGTTAAATGATGTTAACTGTACAAGAAACGTCCACGATCAATGTTAAACCACTTATGCATGCATCTATTTTGTAGGTTCTTCCATTAGCTTCAACATTAACTCCTCCGTAAAACCTCCCTGCGCGTGCTACTGGCTTCCAAACAAGTGTTGGTGTTCTTGCATCATACATTTATCCATAACCACAGTCAAGCCTGCGTTTCTTGCTTTCTCCGCTGCTTGCTCGTTTACTATTCCAAGCTGCATCCACACTACTTTAAGTACACCATGAAGCTTCTTTAATTGAATGCCTTGCTCCACTATTGACGGGACATCATCAGAGGGTCTGAAAACATCAACAATCTTGATGGTTTCCTGAACTTCAGCTGGAATGTCGAGCAGGCTTCCATAACTCTTTTCACCTAAAACTTCATCAACAAAGGGGTTAATCGGCACGATATAGAATGCCTGTTTCTTCAAATATTCAGCTACCCTATAGCTATCTTTCGAAGGGTTCCGGGATACCCCTACAATAGCGACGGTCTTACATGTCGTTAAGATTTCCTCCAAATTGTTTTGATTCAACTTCAACATCTACGCACGCATACATCTTACATTGCTAAGAATCTTTCGTCTTATGCACGCGCTTTCTTTACGCAAATGTGCTCGCTATCTAGTGCTAGAGTGTACAAGTATTTTCAAAACTTCATTTATGTCTGTCATTGGTTTATTGCAAACGAAGTTTTGGCAAATGTAGGCTGTGGTCTTACTGTCTATCGTTTTCATGTTCTTCGTGAAGCCTGCAAGATTTTCAAGGCTTGTGTCATTTTCTTTCTTAAACAACATCACTTTGTTTGGGACAAACCTCGTCCTTATGGCGTGTAGCATGTTTTCTGTTTCTCTGGAATTCAGGTCACCTACTATAGCAATCTCGTACGCTGGCCCAATAAAGAAGTCTAGCGCCGTCAAGAACATGGTGTTCTGGGATGGAGTGCCCTCTTCATGGGACGAGAAAGCTTTTGCTAATGTCGCAGCTTTTTCTTCATAATGAGCCTTCCCTGTCATGCGTGCAAGTCTAATCAGATTTAGGAATGCTATAGAGTTGCATGAAGGGATGGCCCCGTCGCGGAAATCTTTGTAACGGACTAGAAGTTTCTCACTGTAATCTGAAGTGAAAAAGAAGCCGTCATTCTCTTTGTCCCAGAAGTGCTTAATCATATCATGTTGAAGTCTCAATGCTTCCTCCAGATACTTCGTCTCAAAAGTGGCTTCATAGAGCTCAATTAAGCCCAAAACTAGAAATGCATAATCGTCTAGATTGCCATCTATAGTTGCTTCTCCATCCATATACCTGTGAATAAGCCTTCCATCAGTCCTCTGCAGTTTCTCATGAATGAACTCAGCCGCTCTCTCAGCAGCTTTTGCATATCTCATCGAGTCGAATGCTTGTGCTCCTTTCGCAAGTGCAGCTATCATGAGACCATTCCAATCAGTCAGGATTTTGCGGTCTTTCAAAGGATGAGTTCTTTTTTCCCTGATCTTAAAGAGCTTCAGTCTAACATTTCTCAAGATGGCGACCAATTCTTCATACTTTATGTCCAGTTCTAAGGATAGTTCGCACAAAGACTTCTTCAAGTGTAGAATGTTGTTTCCCGTTGCACTTCGATTAATGTCATAATAGTTTCCTTCTTTTGAGATGTTGAACACCCTAACGATTAGATCAGCATTTTCTCCTAGTATTTGCTTGATTTCTGTTCCAGTCCACAGATAGAATTTGCCTTCTTGACCTTCGCTGTCAGCGTCCTCTGCTGAAAAGAATCCGCCTTTAGGATCTGTCATGTCTCTCAAGATGTATTCGAATATTTCTTCAGCCGTCTTTTGATACTCTTTTTTTCCTGTGACTTGATATGCCTCTATGTAAGCAATGGCCATCAATGCTTGGTCATAGAGCATTTTCTCAAAGTGTGGGACAAGCCATATTGAATCAGTAGAATATCTGTGAAACCCGAAGCCCACTTGATCGAAAACCCCACCCAGCCTCATCTCTTGCAGGGTTTTTTCGACCATTTCCAGTGCCTGTCTCCTGCCTTTTCTCTTCCAATATCTAAGGAGAAACAAGAGATTATGAGGGGATGGAAACTTAGGGCTGGTGCCAAATCCGGCATTGGTTTTGTCAAAGCTATCCAATAGTCTGATGAAGGCCTCGTCAAAGACTATCTCGGTCAGCTCTTCTCCTCGCTGCTTTGCGCGCACATAACCAACCAAATATTCTGTTACTCTTTCGGCTGTGGAAATAAGCTTGCTTCTGTCTCTTTCCCATAATTCCCCAACATTTCTGAGCAGATCAACAAGGCCTATCATCCCAGCTCTACCTTTTTTTGGTAAATATGTTCCTGCGAAGAAAGGTTGTTTTTGAGGCGTCATTATTATTGTAAGAGGCCATCCGCCGCTACCAGTCATCAACACGCAAGTCTTCATATAGACTTTGTCGATGTCGGGTCTTTCTTCTCTGTCAACCTTTATGGACACAAAATTCTTGTTCAAGATTTTTGCAGCTTCCTCATCTTCAAAAGATTCTTTTTCCATCACGTGACACCAGTGGCATGTAGAGTAGCCAATGGATAGGAAAATTGGCTTGTCCTCCTTCTCTGCTTTCTTAAAGGCTTCTTCACTCCAAGGATACCAGTCTACTGGGTTCTGGGCATGCTGTAATAGATACGGACTTTTCTCTTTTGCTAGCCGATTCGACTTTGTCACAGTGTTCCACCGAGGTAATCGCCAAGTTTCCATTATCGTTAGCGAGTAATAAAACGGTTTGGGGTTCGCAGCGCAAAATGACGCGTATGCATACATGATTTGTTCGAACTGGATTATATTTGAGATAGTTGGCAAACCAACAAAAATTTTTTTGGCCAACCAGACAGCAAACATTTTGCTCTTATCTCTGAATTCTGATTCGTCTGATTTTTCAATTAAACAACAGACTTAGACCAGCAGTTTTATTGTAGGTGATATGAACGTGCACACATGCAACAATACGTAAATATTGCTGCTGTTAAGAAAGGATAGCAGTGGAGAACATGACAAATCGCCATTCAGTATATCTACTAGGTATTTCTGGCAGTCCACGGGAGGCATCTACTGCGTTTGTGATTAAAGAAGCGTTGGGGTACGCCACAAGAGGGTCAAAAACAAAAACCGATTACTTTTCGTTAAAAGACAAGAACGTAAACTTCTGTATTCATTGTGACTATTGTATAAGAGAAAAGAAAGGGTGCATCCACGAAGATGACATGACTGAAGCCTATGAGAAAATGGAAAAAGCCGACGCCTTCATCATAGGCACCCCAGTATACAACGGCACAGTGAGCGGGCAATTGAAGACCCTTTTCGATCGATGCCGAGCAATGGTCGCCAAAAACCCGGACGCCCTAAAAAACAAAGTTGGAGCAGGAGTCGCGGTGGGTGGAGACCGACTCGGCGGTCAAGAACTTGCCCTATTAACTATACACTCATTCTATCTGGCAAACAAAATGATACCTACTAGTGGCGGCCCCTTTGGTGCAAATTTAGGGGGTACTGTCTGGTCACGTGATCTGGGAAAAGACGGTGCACAAAAAGATGCCGAAGGTCTCAGTACAGTCTACAGAACAGTTGACAGATTAATTGAATTGACAATCCAGTTAAAGGAGAGAGTAGATCGAACATGACCTTAAAGATCGCTTGGGGGATAACAGGGAGCGGTGATCATCTAGCAGAAAGCATCAAAGTAATGAAAACTCTTCGGAGAAAATACGACTTGGATATCGACATAATACTTTCCAAAGCTGGAGAAATGGTTGTAACATGGTACAAACTCTGGGGCTCAATAAAAGAGAACTTTGACAAAGTATTCATCGAAAGCACCCCTAACACCCCTTTTCTAATAGGCCCTCTTCAACTTGGGAAGTACGATTTTCTGCTCTTATGCCCTGCTACAGCCAACACCACTGCAAAGATAGCCCACGGAATAGCCGATTCTCTTCTAACTAATTGTGTAGCACAAGCAATGAAGGTAAGGATGCCCGTCTTCATCTTCCCCGTAGATCAAAAAACTGGAAAAGCCGTGAGTGTGTTGCCGAATAAGAAAAGAATTACACTTAGCATACGCGACGTAGATGTGGAAAATGCTGAGAGATTAAGACGTATGAAGGATATCACTGTGCTTTCAAGTCCAAAAGATGTTGAACCTATCATCTTGAGGTTTTTAGAGAATAAAGGAAAGATGTGAATTCTTCCCCTCATCCCCGAGCGCATAAGATTCACTACTGTGTGGATGCGCGAAGTCTAAGCTGCTTTGAAGAATTCTGCCTTTGGTGCACCACAGATTTGACACTTGCATGCATTTCCCATTTATTTGTTGTATTTTGGATGCATGAAATTTCAAAAGAAGAAAGAGAATAAAAGTTCATCCTAGAGGTAGAAGTGACACGCCTCTGCTAGGGGTCTTTGCAACTAGGACACCATATCGTCCAAATCCCATAGGGATTACGTTGGTTGAGGTCTTGGAAGTTGAAGACAATGTTGTAACTGTTCGTGGTCTGGACGCATTTGACGGCACACCAGTCTTGGATCTAAAACCCTTTGATTATTGGGATATGGTTGAAGATGCAAGGATTCCTGAATGGTGGACGAGGCTAGAAGAGAAAAGGATCCTATAAGGGTGAAGCCGAGAATTGTATGCATAAGTTTGTTTTATGAAACGCTTGACTTACTCTACAGCATTCCATATGTTCAACGAGTATGTAATCGGGTGCGTGCATAGATAAACATTAACTTTTGTTAGCTCCTACAGAGAAAATAATGCTGATGTTAATGAAAGAAGCTTCAAAATAGAGTCATGCATACATTCCGATGGCACGGAGATACGCGCAGCAGGCAACAAAGCAGCAAGAGATATAAAACATGCCAAGTTAAGTTGCTCAACAGACGTAGTGGGGTTTTGAGAAAAGATGAAAAGAGACAAGAAACAGGATGTCTGGGCTCCTTTCAGGTTTTTCGTTGGTTCATGGAAGGGCACAAGCGAAGGATGTTCAGGCAAGTCAAAAACT
>SOJY01000153.1 GCA_004376385.1 Candidatus Bathyarchaeum sp. | reverse complement strand
GCTCACTTTTTCAGCCTCAAAGAATAATCCACTTCGTCACATTAGACTAATTTGGTGAAAGGAAATGCAGGAACATCCTCGCAGTAGCCAAACCTTGGCTAAAACTGAAATGAAAATAGAAACAAAAACCAAAAGACCATTGCCCATGTGGTGCAGAGGCATCATGAGCGGATGCGTCAACTGCGGCGGATGCGTCTAAACGGCAACAATCAGTGACTGCCTGAAGACCCAAAAATAATTGCTGCCCTCAAGAGGCAGTTTTCGTCCTTTCTGACTTTTAGTGAACATTAACCGTTTGGTATCGGAAACAGAACTTTCAGTTGTTCCGGCTGTGCTTTAGAAGTTAGACAATTTATATAACCTGTTTCACATACCTGAAACTTGAGGGTAACCTTCATGTCAGTCGATTTTAGTTCCATGAAAAAAGTTGCAGAAGGTAAAACTAAGATAATCTATGAAAACCCGAGGGACCCAAAAACCGCATACATGGTCTTTAAGGACGACATAACCGCGGGAGACGGAGTGAAACACGACATCATCAAAGGCAAAGCCCTAGTTGACTGGAAAACCAACAGGGACATCTTCGAACTGCTAAACCGTAAAGGCGCTCGGACACACTACATTTCTAGCCCAAAAGAAAAAGTTGTCCTCGTCAAGAAACTTGATCGAAAGATAAACCTTGAAGTTGTATCTCGAAGAATCGCCGCAGGCTCCATACTAAAGTGGGGAAAAATAGCCGAGGGAACAAGATTTGATCCTGTGATCACCCAGTTCCATTACAAGGATGATCCTCTGCATGATCCCATGCTGGATGAAAAGTACATAGACTATATTGTCAAAGCAAAAGAGGGCACAGAATACGCTGAAATGCACAGGCTTAACGCAGAAATCTTTCTTCACCTCGAAAGAGCCTTCGCACAATTTGACGTCCAACTGATTGACATGAAGCTAGAATATGGCATCATCGAAGGAACCGTCTATTTGATAGATGAGATTACAGGAGGCTCCTTCAGACTATGGCCTTATGCTCACAAAAACCCAGATTTCAGTCAATCCAATGTGCTAAAGGAACTGAACCCTGACGGAAGACTCGACAAGGATACCTACCGGATGGGCGAAAAAATCGACGAGGTTCTAACAAAGTTTGAGGAAATAGCCAAAATAACCGCGAAATTCAAAGACCTATACTGACTATTTGTTGTCGTTCTGGTCCGCAGTTTTGTATTCTGGTACGGTGTCGCCTCCGTGTGGCATGACGTAAACTTTGGCGTTTTTGCCTGCTAATTCGAAGGCGTCTCGCAGGGCGTCGTTCATGGCGCTTGCTGTTCTCATTTTGAATGTGTTTACTGCGTAGCAGTCAGGCATAACCGACACCAAGATAATAGTGACTTTCTGTAACGCTTTGTTTAGGTAGTAGGCTTTGTGTCCTCCTAGCACGAAACGTTTCCTTATCTCCTTCTCTATCCGTTTCAAGTCGGTGAACTTTTCCATCCATTCAGCGAACGCTTCGTTGCCGTGTCCTTCGGGGCACTCTGCCGCCAAGATGATGACTCCTCTTCGTTTCACGGCTTCTAATGCGTTATGGATTGCTTTAGATGCTTGATACAGGTTAATGTCGTGGGGATGTCCACCGGCACTAACAACCACAATGTTTGCCCTCTGCTCGATAGGAACCTTGTACATTTCATCTACAAGTTTTGTGCCCTCAAGAAAAGCCTGCTCTAGGTCTCCCGCGAAGGCTTGAACCAGCTCTTTCTTGCTGTTTGTAACAATATTCAGGATGAAGTCGACTTTAGCGAGTTTAGCCGCCTCCATCATGTCTTCATGCACAGGATTTCCTTCCAACACTCCGGTTGTGGCTTTAGGGTGCACGAGTAATGCGTGGTTTTGTTGAATTGTTTCGGCGCTTGAAACTGCGGGAAGTAATCCTTTTCTTCCGCCTCCGTAGCCCGCGTAATAGTGCAGGTTTATGTCTCCCGCCAAAACTTTCACGTCGGCTTCGGCAAAAGTTTTGTTCACGTGGACTTTGGTTCCATGGGAAGTTTCTCCCAGAAAAACTTGATCTTCTGCCTTGTAGTTGTGGTTTATTGTTTTGACTCTTTCTAGTGCCTCTTTTCCTACGAGTTTTTCTTTCTCTTCTGGATTGACGGGGCGGTGAGAGCCGCAGCCAAAGATCACTGTAACATCTTCGTCTTTTACTCCCGCTTTGTTTAGTTCATCAAGTAATGGAAGAATCATCAAGTAACTTGGAGTTGCCCGCGTTGCATCATCAACAACAATGGCTACTTTGTCGCCTGCCTTTGCAATTTCGTTCAACCGTTGTGTTCCAATCGGTTGACCTAATGCTCTTTCAATCTCAGCTTTTGGATCTGTAACTCCCGCCTTTTCTTTGGGCTCTATAGAACCCAAAAAGTTTCGGGTGGGTATTCTTGCACAAACTTCAGTTTTCCCGTAGGAAATCCACGCATCAACCATAAAAGACACTTCTGACTGGCTAGAATGTTTTCTTTTGTGCTTCATTTAAAAGTAACGGCTAAACCTACGTAACGCCTTTAAAACTGTCCACACATAATTCTTAACAAGGAGGAGATTAGGACTTGGAAAAGGAAGAAATGAAAACTGAGCTGGGCAAAATTCTGAGCAGGATTGGCGCTTTGAAATTTGGAACTTTCAAGCTCACCAGCGGAGAGGTAAGTCCGTATTACATGGATTTGAGGGTTGTTCCAAGCTTTCCTGATGCTTTTAGTCGAATCTGCGACCTCTACATCGAGCTAATAAGAAGTGATGTTGGAGCCGACGGCTTTGACCGAATCGCTGGCATCCCCACTGCAGGTATATCCTTTGCTTCCATTGCTGCGTATCACCTCAAAAAACCCTTTATTTACGTTCGCACAGCCGAACGACAGCACGGGAGAGGAAGGCAGGTGGAGGGGATTCTGTTGCCGGGCGACCGCGTCTTATTGATGGATGACCTCATAACCAAAGGAGGGTCAATATTGAAATCTGCCGAAGCGGTTAGAGCCGAGGGTGGCGTGGTAACTGACGCCGTTGTTTTGATGGACCGTGAGGAGAATGGAAAACAAAATTTGGCTAATGATGGTATCAAGCTTCATTATCTGCTCACAACAAGTGAACTTGCCCGCAAACTACATGACATTGCTGCTATAACTGACGAGCAACTGAGTACCATACTAAAACGAGCCAAAAAGAAATAGCGTATGATGTGCTTCCAGTTTCTGCGTTTGTTCTCTAGTGCCAACTCGTCAAATGATGCCTTGCGTTTTTCTGTTTTTGCTAAGTAACTGTTCTGATTTTGGATATTTATTCTGCTTTCATCGTTCATAAAAAGGGTACATTGTTGACCCTTCATAAGGGGCACAGCAGTGGGAATACTGAAGACGTTAAGGCGACTTTCCAAAAGTTCCAAGTTTTATCACTGCTCACACTGTGACTACATGCTACCGAAAGAAGAAGCCGTGATCTCAGGATGGGACTCCCAGCAATCGCTCCGCCACATTCACTGCCCAAAGTGCGGAAAAATAATAGCACATATTCCATAACTTACAATATTTGTTTTAACAATTGAACTGTGTTAAACTCATCCCCAATGAGTTTCTCTTATATTTTCAATTCTCGTAGTAGTTTTTATGAAAAAAGCATTGATTATCTTTTCGTTAATATTAATAATAGCGGCTCAGTGGACGT
>SOJY01000087.1 GCA_004376385.1 Candidatus Bathyarchaeum sp. | reverse complement strand
GCAAGAGACGGATTGATAAAGAGGGTTTGCGTCCAATCGTTGAATTATCCAGAAGTTTTTGATGACGTTTTGCTTCTTGTTAGGGAAATTAAGTCTAGAGTTAGTGTGCCCATTTCTGTTTCGTGTAAACCATTAAGCCAAAAGAAAATGAAAAAATGGGTAGATGCGGGGGTTAATCGAATAAGCATCGCTTTGGACGCTGCTACACAGCAAATCTTTGACAACGTTAAGGGACAAAACATCGGCGGACCTTACCTTTGGGAGAGACAACGTAAGGCTTTGAAGGAGGCTGTTAATGTCTTCGGAGAAGGCTCCGTAAGCACACATCTTATTGTGGGTTTAGGAGAAACAGAGAGAGAGCTTTGCCAAACAATTCAATGGTGTGTTGATTCAGGAATTTATCCGGGATTGTTTGCATTTACACCCATTTCCGGAACTGCTCTTGAAAACAATCCTCAGCCTACCCTAAACCATTATCGGAGGATTCAAGTCGCCCATTACCTTTTAACCAGCAGAAAAACGTGCCTCGAAAATATGCAGTTCGATAAGGACGGGCGCCTCACAAACTTTGGAATATCTAAGAAACGGCTACTGGAAGTCATAGACACTGGCGAACCTTTTCTTACTTCTGGGTGCTCAGGATGCAACCGACCATACTACAATGAGAGACCGGGTGGTCCTCTCTATAACTATCCAAGGCAACTGCGATCCGAAGAGATTAAGAAAGAAAAAAAAGTTTTGGGCTTCTAAATCCAAATCTTTTTGGGTGATCTCATTAACAGAACAACAACTGTGATGCTGGCAACAACGGTTGTTGCAACAAAGATGTATAGCAGATTTCGGGTAGAATTCCGTTCTTCTTTGAGACCTGATTCCAATTCGGTGTAGTTTTGGACTATAGATTGGTGAGTGGCATTCAATTCATCATATTCCGCTTGAAGCTGTTCTAATTCCATGTTTTGAATGTATGTTAAAGCGAATCCGGATGGGGGAATCTTTTGTGGCGAACCCATGAGTTCCCATTCACAGCTTATGATGCCGTAGGTTAATCCTGGGGATATGTTACTGGGGATTGTTATGTTGTATTGGACTTCGTGAGACGATATTGAAGAATTTGTTAGATGAGTGATTTGATCTAAGTAAATTTCGGTTGTAGCGTTTACGATGCCTTTAAGGTCAATGTTAATGTATTTGATGTAAATCTGCGATACAACAGTTTCTGTTTTCACGGTAACGGTTATGTTCTCGCCAGTATAGGCTTGAATAGGAGCCCTGATGTCTATTTTGAGACCGCCATATTCTAGGTAATAAACATTCCGAGTTTCTTCAGGGGCTGACTTGCCGATCCCAGAAAAAGCTAAGGTTAAAAGGAATACACACAAAGCCATTACACATAACTTTTTGAGCTTCACTGTTTTTACCTCTCAAAACAACTGTTTCTTCTTTTTCGTGCAGAGAAATATTTAACAGTTGTTATGGGCTTCACAGGCTGTCTTATCGTTGCTTTCTAGGATTACAAAAGTTTTTCAGAAATGTTTGGGCGTAATCTATCGTATTGAACGGACAAAACGTTGGTACATGTAAACAAAATAGATCAAAGCAAAGACTGTTAGAAAAATCTCGAATGACAATATTGTTTGGTTCTGTTCAGTAGCCCTGAAAAATCCTGTTTGAGATATGTCCCAGAATACTAGCGCCTGCAGAAAGATGGCGCTACTTACGCAACCGAGACCCAAGCTGTGGAACATGAACCGCAAACTTAGTGGGGCTTTGATCATTGTTCTTCAAAAATTGCTTACGCTGAGACCTTATCACACTTATGAAAAAGGAATAAAGATTGAAAAAAAGGATTATGACTACCTATTTCTAGGCAGCAAATCCCAGTTCTCTAGTTTATCTCCAGCGCCAAATTTTTCGGTTATAGAAGATTTCAGGCATTATTAGCAACCCTGAGAGGGACACAGGTATAACGATGGCCCAGTCCATGAGGCTTAGGGGTACTGTACCGAACAAACCTGTGAAAGGCACAATAACAGTTAGCAACATCGAGACAACCACTGCTAAGAGTAAGAACTTGTTGGAGGTAAACCCGACTCTGAACGCGTTCTTTCGTTCTGATCGACAGTTCCAAACTACCATCAATTCCCGTAGGGTGGCTTGCACAAAAGCCATTGTTCGTGCACGCGGAAGAGCTTCAGGTTGACCGCCGCCCCACACATAGAAGACTACGAAGAACAGGACTCCTGTTCCGAGGAATTGTGTTACAAAGCTGGCTAAGATCGAGGCAAATCTTCCATGAAGTATACCTTCGTTTGGGTCGCGTGGAGGCTTTTCCATCAAGTCTTCCTGTGGTGGATCCAAGCTCAAAGCTAAGGCGGGACCTCCATCGGTTATCAAGTTTATCCATAGAATCATGCCAGCAGCTAAGGGCAGTTCTAGGCCCAACAAAGCAAATAGGCCTATTACTAGAAGTTCGTCGAAGTTGGAACGTAGCAGGAAGAATGAGAATTTTCGTATATTGTCGTATATGGCTCGTCCTCCTTCAATGGCTGTGACTATTGTAGCGAAGTTGTCGTCTGCTAACACCATGTCTGCTGCTTCTCGGGTAACGTCGGTACCTGTGATTCCCATAGCTATGCCTATGTCTGCCTGTTTTAGGGCTGGCGCGTCGTTGACTCCGTCTCCGGTCATGGCGATTATGTGTCCGTTATGTTTCAGGGCTCTGACTATCCGAAGTTTGTGTTCAGGAGAGACACGAGCGTAAACGACTGCTTTTTCCACTATTTGTTCGAATTCTTCTTCACTCATCTTGTCCAGTTCGGCGCCTGTTAGAGCCAGATCGTCTTCTTCCATTATGCCTAACTCTTTAGCTATGGCAACTGCTGTGAGTTTGTGGTCTCCGGTAATCATGACGGTTTTTATGCCTGCTTTTCGGCACAGTTTATTTGCTCCCTTTGCTTCATCTCTGGGCGGGTCGATCATTCCAGCTAAGCCTATGAAAATTAAGTCGCTCTCCAATTCTTTTTCATCGTATTTTTTGGCTTCAGTTTTTGGTAACTCTTTGTATGCTATGGCTAAGACACGAAGAGCTTGACTTGCCATCTCTTCGTTTGTCTTTAAGATTTTTTCTTTCGCATTCTTGGTGAGCTTAACTGCTTTGCCATCTTTGACGATTCGTCCTGAGTGTTCCAAAATTATTTCTACGGCGCCTTTAACATAAGAGAAAACCTTTCCTTCTGACGATTTGTGAACGGTAGTCATGCGCTTCCGCTCAGAAGTAAAGGGAACTTCCTGCAGACGAGGATAAGCGCTCTCCAGATTTTCTTTTACTATTCCCGCCTTAGTTGCGGCTACAACTAATGCTCCTTCAGTGGTGTCTCCAATTATCTTTTTTCCGTCGTAACTGATGTTGGAGCACAAAGTGCTGGCGCTCAACAGCAAATCAAGATCGGCATCATCTTTCGGGTTTATTGGAGCCCCATTCAGGAGGAATTCTCCTTTGGGTTCGTATCCAGCACCTGTTACATCAATCATTTTATTGGCAACGTAGATTTTGCGCACAGTCATTTCGCCCTTTGTTAGGGTGCCAGTTTTATCGGTGCAGATGATGTCTGTAGCTCCTAAAGTTTCTGCTGATGAAAGTTTTCTTATGAGCGCGTTACGTTTTGCTAGTTCTCTGGCGCCTAGGGCAAGAGAAACTGTTACGACAGCAGGTAAGCCCTCTGGAAC
>SOJY01000049.1 GCA_004376385.1 Candidatus Bathyarchaeum sp. | reverse complement strand
ATGTAGATTAACTTCAACCTTGAACATGTCCAAATCAAATTTAACTAACAACACTCATTTTAAAAAAAGGTTTTCACAGAAATAATCCAAAGTTGGAAGCCATATTTCCATTCCTAAACCGAAATCACACAATACTTCGTAACCACCAGAGTGGAAAAGCCCCAACAGAAAAAGGGCAGAAACACACAACCATACAATCATATTAGGAGACTAATAAAAGAAGATTGTTGAAAACAAGCTTTTTTCTGCAGCCTATTTCTTTGTGATCTTGAAATGAGAATTTCTTCCAGCGCTGACGTACTCTCCACCGAGGTCGCGTACAACAGACGCAATTTTAGCGAAATTATTGGAACCCAAGAATCTCCGCGGTTTCACAATAATAAAGTTCCCGCTCTCTTCAAAGAGTAACATACCCGCAAGTTCTGAAGAAAACGCCTGTTTAACATCTTTGATGCCACGCAGTTTTCCAGCGGGTGTAACAGAAACTGCAGGAGCAGCTGCTGGTCCGCTTACCGCTTTGAGGGACTTGGAAACTTCGGCTAGGTCCCCTGAGATTACGTTCAAGACGTTGAGAAGTTCATCGACTTTTCTAGCTAGTTCTTGGATGTTTACTTTCTCTTCTTCCATCAAACGTTGCCCCCATACAACTGTTTTACCGGTAGGTTACTCATTTGGTTTGCCCTATTCTCGTCAACACTTGGAACATCAATATTTTTGTTTAAACATCAGATGTTAAGCAGCACGGTAACTTCTCTAAAGTAGGCTCTTAATTTTGGTCTATTAACTTCAGAGTGTTCTTGATTCAAGAATTCATTGCAGATACAACCTGAACGGGTTTCCCTTTTTATGGCACCCAGCTTTTCACAGCATTTATCAAAATTTTCGCAACACAAACAAAACTTGGTGTACATTTCGAAGCCTAGCGCGTTTCTGATTACTGAGGCAGCCCATTTGGGGTGTTGCAGAATGAAGTCGTTAATTTCTGCGATGGAAACTCTCGGTTTACACTGAAGTTTTTTTAAATCTTCTATCCAACCCAAAAATGTTCCCCTAATGTTTAAGGAAGTCTTGAAAGAAAAAGTTTGTTATATTTCAGTTTCTGACTGGTTGCACAATTCGCAATTCTTAAAATTTTTTTAACATTAAATAACTGTGGAACGCATAATTTCAGTAGACAAGAAATGTTGGAGATTGACGGCAGCCAGAAGAGCGGCAGCGGAACAATATTACGGTTATCTATCGCCCTTGCAGGCATCATAGGGGAGCCGTTGCACATTTACAATATCCGCCACAGACGCAGACAACCGGGGCTGCGTCCCCAGCACCTCGAATCAGTGAATACAGCAGCGAAGCTCTGTAACGCTGAAACTGAGGGAGCAAAGCTTGGTTCTCGCGAACTATGGTTCAAGCCAAACGGCATCAGAAGCGGCGAGGTGAGGGCTGAGATAGGAACTGCGGGAAGCATATCCATGCTGCTCTTAACGGTTCTGCCCATCTGCGCCTACGCCAAAGGCGACGTAAAAGTTCATGTTGTCAATGGTGGCACAGATGTTCGCTACGCTCCTACGATTAATTACCTGAAACATGTGCTCTTACCCATGCTTGAGCGGATGGGGTTAAAGGCTTCTTTAACTGTAGAAAGGTTCGGGTACTACCCTAAGGGCATGGGAGAAGCTGTCTTGAATGTTAATCCTGTCGCCCAGTTCCGCTCCCTATCCCTAGAAGAGTTTGGTGAAATAGAAGAAATTGAAGGCGTTTCTGTCTGCACCTTCTTGGAAAAACAAAAGGTGGCAGAGCGGCAAGCTGAGGCAGCTGCGAGCATTCTTAGAAATCACGGTTATGGCACAAAAATTCAAGTCATTAATGATAGGTCTAATCCTCTTCAGAAAGGTAGTTCCATAGCATTATGGGCAAAAACAAGCACAGACGCACTATTGGGAGGAGATGCTATAGGAGAAATACGGAAGTCCAGCGAGGCGGTAGGCAGAGAAGCCGCCGAAAACCTTCTGAAAGAACTTGAAGCAAAAGCTACAGTTGACATTCATCTCGCGGATATGCTTGTGCCCTACGTCGCACTGGCAAAAGGTAACTCAACTTATCTAGCACACGAAATGACAGACCACTTAGACACAAACATATGGTTGACAGAGAAGATTCTAGACGTAAAGTTCCAAATCAACAAAGTTGGGAACCTGTACAGAATCGAGAAAAGCTAGAAGAGTAAAGGATATAAGCGTCTGTTCTTGCTCAGCATTATTGAGGATAAATTCGTGAGTTTATGGAAGCTTCGTTTTTCCTTGATAGGAACCCTAGCCCTCATCATTGGCTTATCCACACTCTTCTTCACAGTTATCATGGCATTAGCCGGCGTCAGCATGATGCTCTTACCCTTCATTGTCGTCATCTTCAACATAGTCCAGTGGCTCATAGCCCCATACATCATAGACGCCATGTACCGAGTGAAAGAAGTCAAAGCCTCAGAAGACCCAGCTTTACACGAAATTGTAAAAAGACTCAGCAAAAAGAGCCGAATCAAAACCCCGAAACTCATGAAAGCAAAAATGGCAATACCTAACGCCTTCGCCTACGGTTCACCCCTCACAGGAAGCAGAGTCGCAGTAACAACCGGACTTCTGGAAACCCTTGAAACAGAAGAAGTGGAAGCAGTAATAGGCCACGAACTGGGTCACCTAAAACACAGAGACGTACAAGTTATGATGTTCGTCTCCATCCTACCAGCAATCTTCTATTTCATCGGCTACTCAATGCTCCTCTCCTCCATGTTCAGCCGCAGAAACACCAGAAACAGCGGAGGAGCAGTCATCATCGGTATCGCAAGCATCTTCATCTTCATGATACTCACCATCTTCACACTCTACCTAAGCAGAATACGCGAATACTTCGCTGACCGCCACAGCGCATCCATCGTTGAAGATGGATCCCGCAAACTTGCTGAAGGACTAGCAAAGATAGTGAATTCAACCAACAAACTTAAACGAAGTCGCCGCGGCACAAGTGGTCCCAACTCTTTCAAGGCTCTCTTTATCTCTGATCCTGATAGGTCAGAGCTAGATTCCGCGGCTCTAGCACAGATAGGCATAGGAATGGGCGACAGAAAGCTAGTCGAAAACATTCTACGAAGAAAACTAACTACTTTCGACAAGGTCATGGAAGTCTTTTCTACGCACCCCAACATAGTGAAGCGGTTGAGAACTCTCCAAGAACTCGATTAATCATCGCTTTCCAAGTTCTTCGCAGATTAGACTATAGATTTTCCGCATTTTTCAACAGGAAAGGAGAAAAATATTCACGAATTAAACAAGTGAAACAGTCTTCAACGACTAAAAGCTATCAAGCATTTTTTTCAGCGATTCCGCTTCTTCTCGAAGCACAGCCACCTCATATTCTAGTGCCGCGGCTTTTTCCTCTGCTTCTTTTCTAAGCTTAGTTACCTCGGCTAAAAGCTTCGTCTTCTCGCTTTCCAGATTTTCGATATTCTCCCGAAGATTCTTCAACGTCACCATTTGTCGAGCCTCTAACTAGACAACTCTTCTAAATTGATATAACAATTATTACAGCCAAAAACATAATCAAAAAATAGACACATACACTAAAGAAAAACTTGCAAAACCTAAAACAGAAAGCTCCACGTTAGATACTCCTAAATCGCCTTGACCCAGCATGAGCAAACAATTCAGTTAATCCTATGAATTGGCAAGTTAACTCCGGAAGTAAAAACGATGAGAGATTTGAACACAAGAAACCACGTTCCCAGCTTAGGAAACAAGTTGGAGTTCGAGATTCCTTCATGAGATCAAATTTACGGTTTACTCCTAAAACTCGCTGAAGCAGTTCGAAAGAGCGAGTTTGAACCTGACTTAATCGTGGGCGTTTCCAGAGGCGGCTGGATTCCAGCTCGAATAATGTCTGATCTACTAGAAAATCCTAAACTAGCGAATGTAACAGCAGAATTTTACGTGGGACTCGCCGAAACAAAAAATGAACCAATCATCACGCAGCCAGTCTCGGTTTCAGTTAAGGCCAAGAGGGTTCTTGTTGTTGACGATTTAGCAGATACGGGTGAGAGTCTCAAGCTCGTAAATTCGCATCTGAAGAAGCATGGTGCATCTGAGGTTAAGATCGCAACCATCTACTACAAACCGTGGAGCATTATCGTTCCGCATTATTACGAAAAAGAAACGCGCTGCTGGATAGTTTTCCCTTGGGAACGAAAAGAAGTTGTTAGAAAAATTGTTGAAAAGTTCAGAGGCGAAGAAAGAACCGTAGAAGACACTAAAGAAAAGCTGATTAGTTCCGGGCTAGACAGGGAACTTGTGGAACGGTTCATCAAAGAGATTGTCGAGGAAGAACATTGACAGGAAAGCCTGCAGAACCCAACGAACATATAACCATAGTCGGTTTCAGTAACGTTAAACTAGAGAACATCAACACGTTCCTTGAACAATTCAGGAAAGAAAACAAAAATGCACCCATCCAGTTTTTTGACGCTAAACACGTAGCAGGTCTACAACACCTGTATTTTGCAGCATTAAATGCGTTTAATGCTTTCGAAAAAAAGACGAACATATCAAACAATCTGGCGGTTGAGGCTCTCCTTTACGCTTCTGCCCAAAGACAGATAAAAAAAGCTGTGAAGATGCTGGGAATCAAGCAAGACTCTTCAGAAGTAGCAGCCTTAATAATGACAGAAAACAGGCACAAAAAAATTGACTACTTACGCCTAGTTACCCAAATAATTCCCGGCGAACGCAACGACAGCGTATTAGAACTAACGGATAAAAAAATCGAGAACATTAAAAAATTGTTCAAGATTTCTGACATTGAATTCGAATCTAAGCTGGAAAAAGAAGGGCTAGAAAAAGAAGCGTTAACCGATCTTGTGATCGAACGCATGGCACTGTTAGTCACTAAGAGCTAGAGTATACAATATTGCCTTGAGGCTTATGGGACCCTCCCGAAGGATTCTCGGTTTTTCTGAAGTCAAATCAACTACTGTTGATGGTCTTCCCTGAACCGCAGGTCCACCGTCGAGAACCACATCAACCATTTCCTTTAACTCTCCAGATATTTCCTGAACTCTCCGTGCAGGCTCTTCCCCAGTTCTGTTGGCACTCGACCCAATCAAAAGACCCCCAGACAAACTGATCAACTGAAGAGCAACATCATTGTTGGGTATTCTCAAGCCCACAGAGTCCCAGCCAAAAGTAACAATATCTGGAAGAGCAGGCTTCTTGGGAAAAACCATTGTGAGATGTCCTGGCCAAAACTTTGCAGCCAGTTTTTTCCCGTTCGGGGAGACGAAAGCTACTTTGTCAGCGTCGACGATACTTGCTGCTAATACGGGTAGAGGCTTTTTTCGGTCGCCCTTCACGTCTAGAACACGCTTTACAGCTTGAACATTTAGTGGGTCGCATCCTAACCCGTAGACTGTTTCGGTTGGATAAACTACCAACCCGCCCCTTCTCACGATCTGAGCTGCCGCCCTAATGTTGGTTTTCGTTGCTTTCAGAACGGTCATGTTTTCGTCGAATCGAATATTGAGGAAGCGGTTATTAAGGTTCTACCCAACCTTTCTACCTCTGCTTTAGCTGTCTACAAGAATAAGTAAAGAAAAAAGGGAGAGAACAATCAACTGCTTGCTTTGGATTTCTATCTTGCTCTTGATTTAACTCTCGGTCCAAGGAGTGTCCAGAGCCATTCCACGAATTCTCTCAGGTTTTTGGTTTGTATGTAAACGTCTCCGGGACCTCTTATCTCTGTAACCAGTCCTTCGCCGCCAAGTAGAGTCGATTTTAGGCCGCCAAACTTTCTGACTTTATAGTCGCAAGTGTCACTGAAAGCCACGAGATGAAAGTTGTCCACAATCAAGGATTTGCCGGCGTCTAAGGTGTGCTTGTCGATAGCGCCAAAAGCGTTAATGAACAGTTTTCCTTCTCCTTTGGCTTTTATCATGAATAGTCCCTGTCCGAAGAGACCTTTTGTGAATCCTTGCCATTTCATGTCCAAGTCCACGTTTTGGGTGGATGCAATGTATGAAGCAGATTGTATGATGTAGCCTTGGTTTGGTTTAACTTCAAGTATTTCAATGTCGCCAACCGGAGCAGACACAAACGCAACTTCTCCGGGGGTACTTTGTGCTTGGTAATCGTTTACAAAGAATGATTGACGCCCCAACAGGGCGAGCCCCAAAGTGCCTAAGAGACTCTTTTCTCGTTTACGCGTGTTTACTTTTATGTTTGGTTCCATGTATGTCATGGCGCCGGCTTCTGCAGTTACAGATTCATTAGGTTCCAATTTAACAACAAGCATCGAATACGAAGGTTTATACTTAATTTCATACTCCAAGTTTTAACTCACCGCCTAAATTCTATTAAATCTTTTTTTACACAACTAGACAACTAAATCTTGGTGCTATCCAGATTTAAAATTATCCTCAACCATATGAGGCGGGTAGTAAGAGTTTTAAGTTAATATTTCGCCGTCCATTATTCTACGTTAACAGGTGTATTGATAGAGGATGGTTCGAATAGCGGTTCTCGACCAAGAAAGATGCGAATCCAAACGTTGCGGTAGACTATGCTATCGCTTCTGCCCTCCAGTAAGAAACAATATTGAAGCAGTCGTATTCGAAGGCGACAAGCCACAGATTGTGGAAAGCCTATGTGTAGGATGCGGTATCTGCGTTAGGAAATGTCCATTCAAAGCCATCTCAATAGTTAACTTGGCGGACGAACTGGAAGAAGATTGCAGCCATCGGTTTGGACCCAACACCTTCAAGCTCTTTCGTCTACCAACCCCCTCCTCAGGCGTGGTCCTAGGCTTACTTGGACAAAACGGCATAGGAAAATCAACTGCACTCCACATTCTTTCCGGAGAAATCAAACCGAACCTCGGACAATATGACGAGCCCCCAGACTGGACGCAACTGATTCAACATTTCCGAGGCTCAACCCTCCAAGACTATTTTCAGAGACTAAGCGAAGGAAACATGAAAGTCGTACACAAACCCCAGTACGTAGACAAATTATCTCGGGTTGTCTCTGGTAAGGCAGGGGAGCTTCTTGAAAAAGTCGACGAACGAAACAAGCTTAGGCAACTCACCGAACAGCTTCAGCTAAAGACCATCTGGAACAGAAACCTGAAAGTTTTGAGCGGAGGAGAACTTCAGAGAGTTGCCATCGCCGCCTCTATCTGCAGAGAAGCAGACGTCTACCTCTTCGACGAGCCTTCCAGTCACTTGGATGTGAAGCAGCGGCTGCAGGTCGCCAAAGCTATTCGTTCCCTCAAAGAAGATGAAAAAACAGTTATTGTGGCAGAGCACGACTTGGCGATTCTCGATTATTTGTCGGATCAAATCTGCGTTTTTTATGGTGACCCCGGAGTTTATGGGATAGTCTCTCACGTTCACGGAGTAAGAGTTGGAATAAACATTTACCTTGAAGGCTATATTCCTGACGAGAACGTTCGATTCAGAAAGGAGCCCATAATCTTTCACGTTAAGCCTCCAGTCGCTGGGTTGACGGCAGGTGAACCACTGCTGAAGTGGAGTGAAATCAAGAAATCTTTTGGGGAGTTTGAGTTTCAGGCGGTGCCGGGAGAGGTGAAAAGGGGCGAAGTAGTTGGAATATTCGGACCCAACGGAATTGGAAAGACTACCTTTGTGAAGGTGCTTGCAGGAATCGAGGAGGCGGATTCTGGAGAGACATCCGCTGAGGAGGGACTGAAAGTAAGTTATAAGCCTCAGTATATTTCGTCGCAGTATAATGGAACCGTTGAAGAACTGCTGAAAGAGACGGCTGACAAAGAGTTTGGAACAAGTTTGTATCACAGCCAGATTCTGCAGCCCCTCAAGATGCAGTTCCTTCTCGACCGAGACATAAATGAGCTTAGCGGAGGGGAACTTCAGAGAGTTGCCATCGCCGCGTGCCTATCTCGAGAAGCAGAATTGTATCTTATTGATGAACCAAGCGCATATCTGGATGTTGAAGATAGGTTCTCTGCTGCTCGTACGATTCGGCGGGTAATCGAAAACAGAAAAGTAACGGCCTTCGTGGTAGAGCATGATGTGGTGACACAAGACTTCATAGCTGATCGCCTAATGATTTTCACTGGAGAACCAGGAGTTCGCGGTTTTGCGAATCCACCAACAGACCTTCGTAACGGCATGAACAGCTTTCTCAAGGACATGACAATTACCTTCAGGAGAGACCCTCAAACGAAACGACCAAGAGTGAACAAAGAAGGCTCTAGGCTAGACAGGCAGCAAAAAGAAATGGGCGAATACTATTACATGCGAACAGAATAATTGTTTTTGCAGAAGAAAGGCGTTCACTTTGGCTTCTGAATGCGCCTGCTCAATATGGAAGGTTAATTGGTCATTCCAGTTTAGCAGTTGCAGGTATCGCATTTCGTAATGATGTTTGCTTTTAGCGATTAAAGAAAAAAGAGTTTAGGGCATTATTTGGTCTATTGGTTGTGTGTCTGTTTGGTTTAATGCTTCTATTTCGTTGATCAAGTTATCTGTCTGGTTTAAGATAATGTTTTCAAGCGTTCGTATTCGATCTATTTGCGGCGTATCTTCGGTATCAAGTGTCTGCTCAAATATAACAACAGCATAATCTACAACAACGCAGGCAAGTATCACCGCGGAAGTTACAAAAAGCAATGTTGCTATAGTTGTCTGCATTCCCACCCACAGTTAATCTCAAAAGGTGTTGTGTTTTAATATCCGTTATTTCGGTTCCAAAATCGTTCCAATATTCAAAGTGAATCAACAAGACATATAACCAGAATAGACGTGACCTGATTAACAAGACGAAACTGTAATATTAGAAAGCTAATGAATTAATCAGAAATAAGAAAAGGATGGTTTTCTTGTGTCTGCAGATTGTTTCGAATGCGAAGTCATGGACTGGAACCTGTTTTACGATTTAGCTAGGCAGGTGGCAAAGAAAGTTAACAATTCAGGCTACAAACCTGACATGATAGTCGGATTAGCGCGGGGAGGCTGGGTTTTAGCCCGAGTCCTCTGCGACTTGATAGGCGTCAAAGACCTTGTAAGTCTAAAGGTTGAGCATTGGGGCGTAACAGCAACACCAGATGGGAAAGCTAAACTGAAGTATCCGCTGAATGTCGACTTGACTGAAAAAAATGTGCTAGTTGTAGACGACATCACCGATACGGGCGAAAGCATGCACGTGACAGTTGAGTACCTCAAATCTCTGAAACCATCCGAGATCAAAACCGCTGCCCTGAGACATATAACAAGTTCAAAGTTTATGCCAGACTACTTTGGCGAGGAAATAAGCTGGCGATGGGTAATATTCCCTTGGAACTTCACAGAGGACCTGTGCAATATTGTTCCGAAGGTCTGCGCGCGCCTAAAGATGAGTCCTGATGGTGATGTTGATGTTACACAAATCAGGAATGAACTGAAACAGTTTTACACTATTGACACAACTGAAGAAACGGTAGCTGATATTCTAGAAGAGCTTAAACGGCGAAATCTCATTCAGGGCAACACAAAGAAATAATCCTGAATTTCAGGAATTCAAGATTAAACTGATTGCCCAAAATTACATTAGGGCGTCTTTTAGTGCCGAGCCACAACCGCAATCTTTGGTTTTTGGTATTTGTGGAAGTGCTTCCAGAATCAGTTTCTTCAAGTTTTCGTTACTCTTTCGGGCTTTTTCTATTACCTCTTTTGTAGACACTGGACTTTCAGCCCACACATCATAGTCGGTAACTATAGAGATTGAAACGTAACACAGTTCTGCTTCTCTAGCCAAAACACACTCAGGATAAAGGGTCATGCCCACTACGTCCGCTTTCCACATCTGAAAAAGTCGGGATTCGGCTCTGGTTGAAAACCGTGGACCTTCAATACAAACGTATGTTCCACTTTTTTTGACATCTAATCCTAGTTTCTGAGATGTCTCGATAAAAAAAGATCGGAGCTGTTCACAGAAGGGATCTGCCGCGGATATGTGACAAACTTGTCCTCCCTCATAAAAAGTGTCTAACCTTTTTTTGGTTCGGTCAATAAACTGGTCTGGAATCACAAAAGTTCCTGGACCGTAATCCTCTCGTAGACTTCCTACGGCTGCTGAAGCGATTATTCTTTTGGCGCCTAACTGTTTTAGTGCCCATACGTTAGCGCGATAGTTAACTCGATGAGGAGGAATCGTGTGGTTTTTACCATGTCTGGGGATAAATGCCACCTTAACATTCTTGTAAACGCCAACAGAAATGAGGTCTGATGTTTCACCAAAAGGAGTGAAAACCTTAATCTCTTTTACATCCTCGAAATTCTCTTGATCATAGACGCCTGTTCCGCCTATGATTCCGATATCAGCGGTTTCTGTTATAGCCACATAATCACTTCCCAAGTTATCTAATGTAATAACACCAAGAATTCATTTAAATATAATTCCGGCGTTCGAATCACTATTGTGTTATGTTATACGTAAAAGTTATCTTTCTTCAGTCACAGTTACATTAGTTGGGGTTTAGAAGTTGACGAATATGCTCAAGCTGCTTATAGTTTATTACAGCCAAACAGGCAACACCGAGAAGATGGCAAGGGCGATTGAAGAGGGAGCAAAGTCAGTTGTGGGAATTGATGTAGATGTGAAATATTTTGTTAGACCAGAGGAGCTGGCAGAGGCTGATGCAATAATTTTTGGGATGCCCACATACTACCATGATATTGGTATGGATATGAAGAACCTACTGGAAGGGGCGTCCAAGGAAGAGATAAACCTAAAAGGTAAGGTTGGAGCAGCCTTCGGGTCTTACGGTTGGAGCGGAGAAGCCCCTAACATGCTGTTGGAGATAATGAAGAACCGATTTCAAATGGATGTTATGGAACCTGCTCTACGCATAAAGTATAATCCAGACAAAAATGGCTTAGAAGAGTGCCGCAAACTGGGAAAAACCGTTGCTGAAAAAATTTTGAAAACCAGTTTGACTTAAACGATGTTTTAGTGCCGCTCTGCTTTTGAGGCACATAGAGATGTAGGTAGCCACGGCACGTAGAATTGTGTCTATATAGATTCAGTAGAGGCATATATCCTATTTTAGAAAAATATTTTAGATTTAGTTGAGTATGTTTAAATTGTACATAACGTAAAAGGTAAGATGATATGGACTTTCAGTTTCATGACACAGCACAAACGACATATTTTTGTGTTTAGTCCTAAACGTATATTGGAGGTGAAAAATGAATATGGAAAACGAAGATAGATACCAGTTTAATCCCCAATTTGGGTTACTTGGCTATGCTATAATTATAATAGGAGTATTGATAGCGGTTTTTGCAGCAGTCTTCTTCTTAACTATGTGGGTCAACGTTCCGGTAGGCAGCGCAGTCGTAATGGTCGACCCTCTGGCAGGCACAATCAGCCAACCGGTCATAGGTCCAACTTTTGCAACCAAGGCTCCATGGGTCAATGCCGTCCAGATCAAAATTTCCGTGGACACCTTGAAGATATGGGGTGACGGAACCGACCGCACCGCAGACTTTCCAACAGTGAAGAGTTTCTCAGAAGACCAGCTGGAGATGGACGTTGACATGATGATTAGGTGGAGACTTGACACCACGAAGCTTAAGCAATTGTATGAGAATCTGCCCCAAAAGAACTGGAAAAATGATGTTATAGCGTCTATTGCGAGAGAACAAGTCAGAATAGTTACGAAGGATTTTAGTACAATTGAAACAATTGAGCAAAGAGAGGTTGTGGCTCAAGCCATAGGGGACGCCATCTGGAACAAACTTAGCGTATCAGCTCCTCTCACCAGTGCGATAATAGACTTTGAATTCGAACTCAGAAACATAGGATACCCCGCAAAGTACACCTCAGCAATCGAGGACAAACTGGTTGCGGAACAGCAGAAGATTCAAGCAGATTTCAATAAACAAATAATAATCATTAATGCCACTGCGAATGCTGAGAGAGTAACGATTGCAGCAGCAGCGAACGCAAACGCCACAGTTATCGAAGCGACTGCAACAAGAGAGGCTATAGAGCTTGTTCTTGCGGCTGCAGGAGTGGATCCAGGTAACGAAACTAGACTCGCAGAACTCTACCTTGTGGTGCAGACTCTACAACGGATAGCTCCGGACATTGACATGCTGATAATGGCTCCTGACGGAACACCTATACTGTTGCCATCACCATCATCATAAGAGCGAAACAATAGAAAACCATCCTCTTCTCTATTTTTTTGAGAATAATAACGCAGTTAGCCATTAGTTTTTGTTGATTTTCCCATCATTTGACTCGCGCAGGACTTCAACTTCACGTAAGCCTCCTCCGAGCTTCCAGAATCCATAGCCACTTTTTCGAAGGGGCACACATCATTTTTGCTGCGGTTCAGGATGTTCGAAACTTTCTTTTCAAACCTATATGAAATATTGTTGTCTTCAAGCACCCCAAGTCCACCCTCACTGACGGTCAGCGCAAACACAGAAGACACCCCAGCGTAGACACAGAGCATGGCTGCTGCCACCCCAACAATCTTATCAGCTACTGAGGCTGCAACCAAAGTCTTATTCAGCTTCTCGATGGCTTGCAGAAAACCGTTTATTCCTTGCTTTTTTGTTTCAAAGATAACCGTCCCCTTCTTTACGATCACTAGGCTAAGGTCATCCGCTATCAGCTTCAACTTTGCAAGCTCTAAGTCCTGATCTTTCATGTCCGTCACTAACTAAACAGTGAAGACCTCAAAAAAACGTTTACCCTAAGTTATCGTGAAGTATTTTCTATTCAGGCGTAATGTAACTAATTTCGATGTTTTTGCTCCCAAAAATCTCGGGTTTTCTTTCTGGAGGAACACACATAAATCATAAATAGACTCTTTATTCTTTGGGATAACATCCAACCGGAGATAGAAATCTTTGGGATTCTTCAAAAGATTCAGGAAACCAAAAACTGCAGTCAAACTTGAAATTCCAAAAAAGTCCTTAGCTTTGGGAGCAAACACAAACGGAACAATCACGATATCCTCCAAAGAAGAATTTGACGCCACAGAAATAAGAGCAGAACTCCGATGTATCGAAAAAAGGAGACGAGAAAGGTGGGTGTACAACGAGCGCCGTCGACGCAATGTGCGGCACGTATACTGGGACACAGCAACTCTCCTCTCAGAGGATTTGAAGGCAAGCGGTCCACTACATATTGTACCCGGATTCAAGAAGAAGTTTCCCATCAAAGTGAATATTCCCGCAGGTGGACGTGAAACCTTAGATGGTATTGATGCAAGCGTTTCATGGTTCATCAAGGGCGTGGTGGGTGTAGATGACCGTCCTGACCCTTTTAGCGAAACAATTGAACTTCAGGTATTCAGAGCTGCAACGACAGTAATCAAAGAAGAGGCGGAGATGGTGCCCTGCGATTACTGTAGAGCTTTGATGCCTGCTAACTCAAGTTCGTGTCCTATCTGCGGTGCACC
>SOJY01000081.1 GCA_004376385.1 Candidatus Bathyarchaeum sp. | reverse complement strand
TTATGAAGAACGCGAAGAGAAGCGACAGGGAAATCGCCAAAATCATAGGAGTTTCGCAGCCAACCATAACCCGGATGAGACAGCGGCTAGAGAAGACAGCTATAGTGGACTACACAGTTATACCTGATTGGACGGAGCTTGGATTCGAGATTATGGCCTTAACCCTAATCAAAGCCAAAGGACTACCAGAATTGACTGAGAATGCAAAGAAGTGGGCTATGAAGAACCCCAACGTTGTTTTCGCGGCAGGAGGCGAAGGCATGGGAATGGATTACTCAATAATGTCATTCCACAACAATTACTCCGATTTCTCCAGTTTCATAGACAACCTGAAAACAGAGTGGGCTGAAAACCTGCAAGACCTACAGAGCTTTCTTATGACCACAGGCGAAGAGCGAACAGTGAAACCTTTATCCCTAAAATATCTGGAAAAAGCTTGGGAAGAAACCGACTAGACAAAGCAGAAAAACAAATCCTGTCAACCCTCAAATTTTTCTTTTTTTCCAGAACCTTTTTTTAATACCCCTATGTTATCTTCGATTTCCTAGAGGAGGATAGAAAGGCTTAATTTAATCGCGTATCCCAAAAAACTAGGAGGGCCCGTAGCTTAGCAAGGAAGAGCAAAACTTGCGCCTAAAGCACCGGGCTTTTAACCCGGGGGTCAGGGGTTCAATTCCCCTCGGGCCCGCCATTATTCTTTAAACATTCAGTATATCTGTTGATTCACCGATTTTTTCTTCCAGTGCCTTTTGGTATGCAATATTGGCTGTGGCGGCGTCCTGTATGGCAAGCCCCGTAGACGTAAAAACTGTGATTTCATTTCGTGAAGTTCTTCCAGTCTTCAATCCCGCTACTATCTCGCAGATGTCGCCCCAAACGTCTTTTTTCTTGATTATTCCTTTAGCTAGTGGAACATTGATTTCACCACCGTGACAACTCTGGCTCCAGTCATCCACAACGATTTTTGATTTAATCAGAAGAGCTGTATCCAACTCCTGTTTCCCTGGAGCGTCTGCCCCTACGCAGTTAATGTGGGTTCCTTCATCTACCCACTCTGCAGCCACCAAAGGTTTTCTTGAAGGCGTAGCAGTTACTATGATGTCAGCCCCTTGGACCGCATTCTCGATGCTTTTAACAGAACAAATGGACGTTTGACTGTACTTCTTTTTCATTTCTTCAGCATACTTCAAAGCTGCTTTTTCGTTTATGTCCCACACTCTCACTTCTTCAATCGTCTTAAAAACAATCTGAAGCCCCATGAGCTGGGTTCTCGCCTGAGTTCCTGCACCTACAAAACCAACGGTTTTTGGGTTCGGATTAGCAAGATACTTCGCTGCTATGGCTCCAGCTGCGCCAGTTCGTAAGGCGGTGATCCATGTTCCTCCCATTATTGCTTTAAGTGTACCAGTTCGGGGATCAATCAATATTATCGTTGCCATGACTGTCGGTAATCCATATTTTCGGTTTTCAGGGTGCGAATTCACAACTTTTACTGCAACTACGTCAGTTTCTTCAAGGTATGCTGGCATGGTCCTTATGTCGCCGTTGTATTTTTTTATGAAAAGGTATTGTTTAGGAGGCATTTGAGCATGACCTGCTCCCTTCATTTTGAATGCTGATTCAACAGCAGGTATTACCTCCTCAAGCGAAAGTAAGTTTTTCACGGCTTCTTCAGACAGAACTAGAATTTTAATTTCCTTTTGACCCCCCTTTCGTCAATAATCTTTAGCGCAAAGTTCAGCTTTAATGTTACTCGTTTCATTTAGTGTTGAGACGGGGTCAAGTGCGCACGCAAATAAAAAAGTGGTTTTAGTATAAATCATAATTTGGAAATGGTGACCTCTTGGTTAACCATCTTGAACCATAAACTGTAACTATTTGTGGCTGTTTCTCTTTTTTGTCAAGATAACCGCCAATAATGTTGAGATCATAAATATCAAAATTAAGAAATTTTGAAACTCTGGGATAACCGTGTAAATGTGATAATCTCCTGCGTTGTCTTCCACGGCTAAGTTGTTGCTGTTGTCATATGCTAAGATTTTGTATTGTACGTGTTTGCCTTCTTCAAAACCTGAGATTTCTCCTGTGTAAGTGTTCACTGAGATACTGTTCATTGTTGTGTTT
Organism: Candidatus Bathyarchaeum sp.; assembly: GCA_004376385.1. Taxonomy (GTDB): domain Archaea; phylum Thermoproteota; class Bathyarchaeia; order Bathyarchaeales; family Bathyarchaeaceae; genus Bathyarchaeum. The sequence continues at coordinate 11,356 of SOJY01000081.1, read as the reverse complement.
GTCCATGTTTGTCCTTCATCTGTGCTGTAAGAGAGAACAACTTCGCTTACCCCTGTGCCTTCATCGGTAACCTCTACGGAAACAGTTACGGTTTGATCAGGTTCTACTGCTTCAGGGTCTGGATCTTGGACGGGAGCACCAATTGTGGGTGGAGTTCTATCTGCAGTCTCAGGCGCGCCAACTGGTATTGCATAAAGTGGGATAATTGAGGCTGACAGACCGAGGATGTTGCGTAGTTCTTGTGCCCCTGCGCCATTCCATTCTTCTAAGCCTTCGCTGATTATGTTTGCTTTTAGGTTCCATGCTGATGCTTCAAGAAAGAGTTGCTGGATTACGCATCCAGTATTTATCTCCATGAACAGGTGAGATAAAACTCCGCCATCGCCAGTGTTGCCACTGTTGTATGATGAGTCGTAACCAATGAGGAATATTGTTGGGGCATCTGCTGCCCATGCTTGACCCGAAAATGCGTTTGCTATGTCAAGTCTTTTGTCGTCGTCCAGTATTTCCGTAACGGAATGGCTTTCCGGCAAGTACTTGTATACTCCAGTAGCGTTTGAAACATAGATGACAAGTGGATAAATTCCGTAAGAACTTGGCGTTGTCCTATGATCTGTGCTAGAGTAGCCGTATGCAGCCCACAGCAGTTGAGACAGCTCCTGCACGGATAATGGTTCTGCAGACCATTCTTGCGCAAAAACTATGTTCCTCACAGCGTCTTCAAAAGACAATTCACTATATTGAACCGGTGGAAGATTACCTGTCATAATGTCATATTTCGGGGACGCTGCTGGATAGGAATATGTGGGATAGCTTAAGGGCATCACCAACAAGGGAGTTAGGGCGTTGGGCAGTTGGAGAACGCTGCGTAACCCTCCAGAATTTATGGTTCCAACAACGCATGTCCCCAAACCTAGAGACGACGCCGCCAAATGCACGTTTTGAGCGAGGCAGCCAGCTTCTGCAGAGGCAAAATACTGGTTATCCATTCTGGTTTCATTCAAAACTATTACTAAAACTTCTTTTGCATCACTAGGCCAACCAGAATCATGAGGGCGTATAGTCTCCTTATTCACAGTTAGGTCATGTACGACAAGTGAATTGCTTTCAGGAATATACTGGTAACTGCCAGTTTCGTTGACAGTGAATATTATTAAAGAATAATCGTAGCCTATTCTTGGTATATTCTTTCGGTCATTTGTGTGACCATAAGCCGCCCATAGTACATCTAAAAGCTGCTGTCTTGACATGTTCTCAGACGTATAACTTCGCATTGACTGTCTACGACTAACTTCTTGTTCTAGTGAAAGAGAAAACGCTTGCATTGTAAGCATTGAAAGGCAAATTGAGAACGTAATCGTGCAGATGACAAACCTTCTTTTTGTTGAATACGTCATTTCAAAAACATTAGATGTCTCTGAACTTATAAAGTTTCAAGCCGACTGTCAGACACGTATCCTCTGCGACTTTTTTTATCACATCTGGTTTTACATGTATTTTGAGGCTTGGACATAATAAGAAAGCGAATTCTCCTCTCTCTGGTTGGCCTTGGAAAATGAGGAAGTTACAAAGAAAGTCGGGAGCTATCTCCACCATGTGCATGGTTCAATTCTATCGGTCTTTTACAATGCACCCTTAGGAGCCTATTGATTGTCTATAATCATTCCTGACAGTTTCATTAAAGGCTGTAAAGATTTCTTTCCATGTTTCCATCGGTAATACAGCACGTAGGCAAGCATTGTGGCAAACCTTGTTGGCCACTGAGCTCTATCAGCCGCAAAAATTTCTATGTTGTGCCGCCAGCATGTGGCTAGGAGTTCCCATTGAAGTGGCGTTAAGTGTTTCAGGTCCATGTGCCGTGCTTCTCTAAGCATGCAATCGTCTTCTGAAGTGAACAGTAAAGGCACATAGAATAGTTTACCGTGTTTCAGTTTGTCTAGAAGTTCAAGCGTCGCAATCGTATCCTTCTCGGTTTCTCCAGGCAAACCAACGATTAATGTCACCAACGGCCAGATATCGTTCTCGTTCATGATTTCAATTGCTTTAGTCACGACATCATGCCACTCTTCGGGTTTGTATGGAAGCATCTTTCCCGACATGTACTTCTTCATGAGACGAACGCTTCCTGTTTCCATGCCAACTTCAACCGAGCTATGCCGAGTTTCATTCGTAACCCAATAAGATTTCTCGCGAAGAACCGGTCCGATCTCTTCAACCATCTCAGGATCACAAACAACAGGTGCCAAAGCCGCATGAGCCGGTTGAATGAACTCTACTCCTGGGACAACAGCAATTGAATTGATTAACTCGACAATTGCTTCACGATTTGGCAAAAACTTGTCGTTACATCGGTACAAGAAAATGTCTTCACTCGCCAAGATTATCATTCGTGTACCATTTTTTGCGTTCAATTTGACTTCCTGTAGGATGTGTTCTAGAGGAAATGAGTGGCGTCTTCGCATCATGGGCGAGCAGAACTTGCAGCCGCGACCACAACCGCGCGTAATCTCCACAGTGCCAAAGATCGACGGGTTCATGATAGGGCAAATTTCCTTTGGGTTGGGTGGCTCAGTCTCAACTACCTGTGGAAGTTCTTCGCCTTTGAGAGCCTTACGAAATATCTCTAAAGCGGTCTTTTCGCCTTCACCCATGACGATGCAGTCGATTCCATATTTCTTTTGCAGCTTTGTTCTATGAATCTGCCAAGCACCTGCTCCCCCAAGAACTATCTTAGCACCCCACTTTCGTAGAATTGGGTTTGTTATCAGGTCTCTGAATTCTGCAGCAGCCACGGGTTCCCCTCCAAAGCCTACAAGAGATGTGTAGGTTCGGCTTACGAAACCTGTTCCAGCTGGTTCCATCGAAGATATTCCAATAACTTTCGTGTTTGGTCCCACAAAATTTTTTAAATCGTATGGATGCGCTACCGCAACTTTTTGTGTGCCGAACTCACTGATTAGGGAGGCTTCGATTTTTCGCATTCCGTAGGGCGCAAATTTGGCGGTGTAATCTCCGTTTGTGGGAACTCTTGGGTACCAGTATTTCCTAAGTAAGAACCTTGGAATGATGGCTGTTGGAAATCCTCCGGTGAACGCTCTGAATGGACTGAGTTTGAAGTCGCTCATGTCTGTAGCTGAGCCCGTGAGAACTATGGGAACCCCTTGTGCCGGAGGTGCGGCACCATTTTTTTGACCCATAATAGCGCGTTTTTATCGTACAACATTTAAGAGCTTTGCTGTGCTTTTTGTTGATCATGCTCCTAGTGTGGAGTATTTGAAGGCAGAAGTTAAGTATAAAAGAGGAATTCGGGAGATTAAGTTTTCATGAAGACCGAAAGCTGGCTACAATGTATTGTTCCTAGTTGCGGAAAAAAGTACAGTATAACAGAACGGAGAACCACATGTGACTGTGGCGAACTTCTCGATGTCAGATACAATGGAGATTTTCCGAAAAGTTTGCAAGAAACGTTTTGTGAACGCCTAAATCATAGGCAGAACATCTTTAATGAAAGTGGGGTTTGGCGATACCGCGAGTTACTTAATTTTGTTGGAGTAGACACAGAGAACTACTCTGATTACAGCAAAAAGCTGGTTTCTCTGGACGGTGCTGAAGGAAGAACGAAGCCGTTTCATTTGACCCGAGTTGCCGAGTATGTTGGCGTAAAAGCTGGAAACTTTTGGCTGCAGTTCGAGGGAGATAACCCAACAGGTTCTTTTAAGGACAACGGTATGGCGTCTGCCTTTACGCATGCACGGATGGTTGGAGCCAAAAAGGTTGTTTGTGCCTCTACTGGGAATACTTCAAGTTCTGCTGCGGCGTTTGCTGCGAACGAGTTGGATATGGAAGCTGTGATTCTTGTTGGGGAAGGAAAGATTGCCAAAGGTAAGCTTGCTCAATCTCTTGCGTATGGTGCTAAGGTTCTGCAGGTGAAAGGCGATTTCGATGTTGCCATGGCTATGGTGAAGGCGCTTTCAAGGGAGAGCAACATTTACGTGGTTAATTCCTTGAACTCTTTCCGGATTGAAGGCCAAAAAACTATGATGTTTCGTATGCTCGATTATCTGCGTTGGGAAGTGCCTGACTGGATTGTGTTTCCTGGAGGAAATCTTGGGAACACTTCGGCTTTTGGTAAGGCGTTCATGGAGCTGTACGAGTATGGGTGGATAAAGAAGAAGCCGCGGATGGCAGTGATTGTCGCAGATGGTGCACCCACTTTAGCTGATTTGTACAATGAGCATGAGTTGAGATGGAACAAGGGAAACATTGACAACAGTATCATCGACGAATACTATGGCGAAGTAGACAGAAAAGGCATTAAGGCGAAGACAAGGGCAAGCGCAATAGAGATTCTTAAGCCTGTGAACTTGAAGAAGGCGTTGCGAACCCTAGAATTCACTGACGGCGTTGTAACAAATGTTTCTGATGAAGCCATAATGGACGCTATGGCAATGGTAAGTAAGAACGGTTTCGGCTGTGAACCCGCTTCAGCAGCAACCGTGGCAGGAACCAAAAAGCTGGTAGAGCAGGGTACAATAGGCGCAGACGAGACTGTGGTCGGAATTTCAACAGGCCATATCCTTAAGGACGTTACGGCAATAGTGGACTACCACTTCAACCCAAAAAACAGATTCGCAAACACGCCAATAACAGTCGAGCCAGACATAAAAGAAATACTGAAACTTGCAGACAGTTAATCAACTTTGAGTTTACCTTGGGTAAACTTGCTGTTTTGTTTAGTTTCACTTCTAAACGAGGTGGATTGTCTTTAGGCGGCGCCTACGAAGCTCATTGCCTGAGCCATGATGAAGAACAAGAAAATGGAGCTGGTGAGTTTGGAGCCTACCTTCCAGACAACGGTGAGAAGAATCAGGATTGTTGCCATCTGTATGAGCTGCTGGGAAACCGAGATGCCCATGTTTTCTAAGATGAAGCCGATAAGATAGGTTACGCCATCTCCGATACACTTCAAGCCAGTCATTATTTGACCTAATGCTTCAATTAGGCCCGGACTCAACATCTTATCTTAACCCCCAAACTCTACAGTGAGGCTCAACTACAATTAAACTCGCATAACTTATCAACATTATGAGGGTATACCTCCGTATCAGAAATACTGCAAACGAATTGAAAGCATCAATAATGCCTTCTTTTACTGACTTATCCTCTGGATTTCGGCTCTATTTTTTCGCATTTTTGTTCCCTATTGCCTAAACTGGAATATCATTACGCCCCAAATACCTCACGTTACCCACCATTTTTGTCCACGGAACTTCCTTTATGTACATTTCATGCCCCCTTTCCTATTGGTGCACTATATGTTTGAAGAACTTTCGCTCTCGGCTGGAGAGTTGCTCCTCATCCTCTTCAGTTTGATACTTCTGTTTATCATAGTCTATGGTGCTATATCCTTACGATCGGTAAAGTACATGAAACCAAGATAGCCCCCCCTCTTTCATCACCCTTTATTGGAATGAAAAATTTAAGTACAGGTCCACTTCTTGTTAGGGGATTGGATGCCCTGGTAGTATAGTTAGGCCTAGTATAGGCGGCTGTCGCCCGCCCGACCCGGGTTCAAATCCCGGCCAGGGCGCCACTATTTTAACTTAATTTTTTCGTTATTTGAGCGTCGTGTGCTTGAGTTTATTATTATCAAGTTTTTTCAGGCTTTGTGGTGTGTTTTTTGCGACAGTTTTAAATAAGTAGATATCGTTATTCGATATCGTGATTTGATATTGATTCGGGATTTTTTCTTGGGGTTCATCAAACTTCACATACTCTATCATGCAAGTAAAGAACCGATTTATGGGGTTGGGATTATGGAGGAAATTGGGCGTCATGGCTACGCTGTTAGTCCTGGTCTAATCTATCCTACCCTAAAATCCCTAGAAACGCAAGGGCTTCTAAAGAGCGATAAACAGGTTATCGAAGGCAAAGTTAGGAAGTATTATGAAACAACAGAGAAAGGCCTTGAATTATTGAATGAATCTAAGAAAAAGATCAAGGAACTTGTTAATGAGGTGTTGAACTGAAGAGCGGTGAGAAAGGTGAGACCAGCTCACGTAGAAACATCTTCGCATTAGGTTTTGTTAGTTTTTTCACTGACATGTCAAGTGAAATGATTTTCAGTCTTCTGCCCACGTTTCTTCTTGGTCTGCCAGGTTCCAGCGTAGCAGTGTTGGGCTTTATTGAGGGAACCGCTGAAGCCTTGAGTTATGCTTTACGTGCGGTTTCGGGAATTTTTTCGGACAAATTCAGAAAAAGGAAAATGTTTGTGCTAGTTGGGTATGCCCTGTCAAATGCTGTTAAGCCTCTTTTTGCTGTGGCTAGGGTGCCTTTTGACGTTTTTGTGATCAGGGTTTCTGATCGTGTTGGAAAAGCGGTTCGTACTTCTCCTCGTGATGCTCTTTTGTGTGAGTCGGTTTCTGAGGAGCGTCGAGGTGCTGCTTTTGGTTTGCATCGGACTCTTGATCAGGCAGGCGCTATCGTGGGACCTGTGATTGCTTCAGCAACTATGCTTGTTTTGGGTTTTACTGTAAGAGACGTTTTCTGGATGTCTTTGATTCCCGGCACTATTGCATTGTTTATCATTTTGTTTTTTGTTAAGGAGCGTGCCGGTAAGTCTGCTGGCGAATTTCGTTTGCTTGAGGGTATCAAATCTGCTTTAAGCGGCAATTTTTCTTGGCTTCTCGTTGTTGTCGGCATTTTTAGTTTGGGGGCATTCAATTTTTCGTTTGTTCTCTTGAACGCAAAGGAGGCTGGGGTTGCTGATTCGTTTATTCCTTTGGTTTATGCGGTGGTTAACGTGGCGTATGCGGCTATCGCGATTCCAGCTGGTGTTTTAGCGGATAGAATGGGTAAAGAAAAGGTTATGATTTTGGGTTACAGCGTTTTCTTGTCTGCTTCTGTGCTGATTTTGCTTCCCATAAACGGTGTTGTTGCTCTTTTGGTTGCTGTGGTTTATGGTGCGTATCTTGGAATTGTTGGAACTGTTCAGAGAGCGTTGATTCCAGATTATGTTGAACCAAATCTAAAGGGAACTGCCTATGGACTTTATTATCTTCTTGTCGGCTCGGCATTCTTTGTTTCTAACGCTGTGGTCGGAAGTTTATGGGAATACTTCGGCTCATCAATAGCATCCACTTACAGCGTAATCTTGTCGGTTGTGGCTATTTTAGCAATGATGCTGTTTGTTAGAAAAAAGGCTTGATTTTTTACAGTAGGTTTAGTTTGATCAGGTTCTCTACCTGTTTTTTGTTTGCGAGGGAGCAGTAGACCCATTTTCCCTTCTTTGTGCGGTTGACTATGCCCGCGTTTTCTAGTATTTGGATGTGATGAGAGAGGTTTGGCTGGGTCATGTCGAGGCATATCATCAGTTCGCATATGCACATCTCTTTTACCATTAGAAGCTTCGTTATTCTGAGCCTTTTTTCGTCAGATAATGCCTTGAAGAATTTGCTGTTTTTCTTTGCAGTTTCAGCGTCTGCGGCATCATCGGCTAATTGGAGTAGTTCTTTGCGGTATTCGTCGGCAACTTCTGCTTGGCATAGGTCGGTTTCGGTTAGTCGTTTTAGTCGTTGGTTGACGTTTTTCATTGGTTTTCTCACCATGTTTTAGTGGAACTGTATCTAAACATGTTTATGGAAACATAACATATAAATATATCTAAAATTATTTATATGTCCGCGGTATTAAGACCGAAATAGATGTGACCACATGAACAAAGAACTCAAATCTACAAAGAAAGGACTTGCGGATATTCTCTTAGTGGATGATCTAATGAGCGGACTTGTAACGGTTGTATATACCAAAGTAGTTAAGATGCGAGAAATTGAGATTTATTAATAAAAAGGAGGCAGTAAAACGTGACAATTGAGAAAATTGTATTGAAAACTGAAAAAATGGACTGCACTGGGTGCCGTACATGTGCAACTGATTATGAAGCAGATAACCTCAAACACGCCCTTGCAAGGTTAAATGGGGCATCAACAGTTAAAGTGGACAAAGTCACAGGAAAAGTCACTATAAAATACGACACAAAAATAATCAGCGCCTCCAAATTCACTGAACGCATTGAAAAACTCGGCTACCAAGTTGAGGTTGAATCAAGGGAGGAAATCCAATGAGAGACTACGTCAAAGGCGTAATTTTAGTCATTTTAATCGCGGTATTCACTTTAGCAAGCGGACTTGTAACGGGAATTCAAATAGCTTACATACATGAAATCAGCACTGTTTTGGCTTTAATCGCCGTTGCCTTAGGCTACCCCATATATGTACACGGCATCCGATCCCTACTGCATGGGAACGTTACCGCTCAATTATTTGCAGCTATCGCCATCTTTATTTCCGTAATAGCTGGTCTCGCTCTACCTACAGCGGAGGTAGCCACTGGCACCACAGAAGCTGTGGGTTACCTCACGGCATCAGCAATAGTAGCGTTCATAATACTCGCAGGCATGACACTTGAAAACTACATTATCCATAGAACAAGAGGCGCACTCGAGATGCTCATAAAGATGAACCCTAAAACAGCTCGAATACGTCGAGATAGTAAAGAAGTTGAAGTACCCATAGAAGAAGTCAAGTTAGGAGAAATCGTCTTAGTCAAACCAGGCGATAAAATACCCGTTGACGGAACAGTTCTTTCGGGATATAGCACCGTCAACCAGGCAACAATAACGGGTGAATCGATTCCAGTTGAAAAGACAATAGGCGCCAAAACATTTGCTGGCACCATCAACGAATACGGGGCCTTAGAAATCAAAGTTGAAAAAATCGGTGAAGACACAACGCTTGCTCACATCATTCAATTAGTCGAAGAAGCCCAAGAGAAAAAAGCACCCATACAGAATGTTGCGGATAGGTTTACCACTTACTTCTTGCCACTCATGGCTGTTTTGGCATCTGCTGTATTTGCGGCTAGTTATTACACACTTGGTTTTGAGGTGGCACTTGCTAGAACCGTAACTGTTCTATTAGTGGCATGTCCTTGCGCTTTGGCAATAGCTGTTCCCGTCGCTGTTGCTGGAACTATTGGTAATGCCAGCATGAACGGCATAGTAATCAAAGGTGGTACACACATTGAAAAGTTAAAGGACGTTAATTTGGTGGCATTCGACAAAACTGCTACGTTAACCGTCGGCGAGCCCAAGGTTGTTGAGATAAAAACCTCCAGTGATTATTCTGAAAAAGACGTAATCAAGTATGCGGCAATTGCTGAGAAATTCTCTGAACATCCACTATCTAAAGCTATAATTGCTAAGGCACGTGAAATGAGCATGAAAATTCCTGACCCAACAGACTTCAAAACTATTCCAGGACACGGCGTAGACGCCCATTACGGAAACAAGCATATTCTAATTGGAAGAAAAATGATGAAAAGGGCGATTTCAGAAGAAACAAAACAACTAATTAGTCGGGTTGAAAGCGAGGGAAAAACAGCTATTCCAGTCGTACTAGACAAACATGTCATTGGCGTCATTGTTGTGGCTGACACAGTCAGAGAGAATTCTTTGGAAGCGATTCAGCGGCTTAAGCGCTTAGGAATCAAAACTGTTATGATAACTGGCGATAACATGCTGACTGCCAAGGCTATTGCTGAGCAAATTGGTATCGATGAATACCATGCTGAGCTATTGCCGGAGCAGAAAGTTGCGATTATCGGAGAATTGAAAAAAAGTCATGTTGTTGCAATGGTAGGTGATGGCGTTAATGATGCTCCTGCTTTAGCTAATGCGGATGTTGGGTTTGCGATGGGTGCAGCAGGTAGCGATGTAGCGGTTGAAACGGCAGATGTGGCATTACTAGGAGATGACTTGACAAAGGTTGAATATGCAATTAGTTTGAGTCGAAAGGCATTTAGGAGAATGAAGGGAAACATAGCTTATGCTTTTGTCTGGAACATAATCGCACTGAGTTTAGCTGCCTTTGGCATTTTGAATCCGGTCCTAGCAGTTATTCTAGCAGAAGCCGGTTGCATATCAGTGGTAATTAACTCCTCGCTATTGTTGCTAACTAAGCCGAAACCACTAGCCAAGATTAAGGGATAAACACCAAGGTGATTGAATATGGAAAATGAGAAAATTAAGGAACATGTGAAAAAACGGTATGGCGAAATAGCCAAAACAGAGTGTTCCAGTTGTTCATCTGGATGCTGCTCGTCATCTAGTTGTGGACCTCCTCCACAGTATGTTGCGTGGAAACTTGGCTATTCTCCTGATGACATAGAAGGTGTCCCAGAAGATTCTGTTCTGGGTTTGGGCTGCGGGAATCCTGTTGCCCTCGCAAGTTTGAAGGAAGGCGAAACAGTCCTAGACTTGGGTTCAGGTGGGGGTATTGACGTCTTTTTGGCAGCCAATAAGGTAGGACCACAAGGAAAGGTGATTGGCGTAGACATGACACAAGAAATGGTGACACGCGCAAAAGCTACCGCTTCTAAGCATGGCTACACGAATGTCGAGTTTCGTTTAGGAGAAATCGAAGCCCTGCCTGTTGAGGACGAAACTGTGGATGTTATCATCAGCAACTGCGTGATTAACTTGGCTCCAGACAAACTGAAAGTTTTCCAAGAAGCGTACAGAGTTCTGAAACCAAATGGGAGACTTATGGTGTCTGACCTTGTTACTGAAGGAGAATTGCCCGAGGCTGTCAGGAAGAGTTTTGATGCGTGGGCGGGATGCATCGCAGGCGCCCTCGAAAAAGGCGAGTACCTCGACAAGATAAAACAAGCAGGATTCGAGAACATCAAGGTAGTTTCTGGAAAACCCTACACAATAGACGTTTCTCAGGAATTGAAAGGAAAAATAACAAGCATCCAAGTCGAAGCATACAAAAGTTCCCAAGCGCATACACCAAAAGTTCAATCAGAGATATTTGTGGGATTCAAAGAAAACAAGAAACCTGAAATTTTTAAGACAGACACGCGACCCACAAAAATAACTCATCCCCAATATGACTTTGCTCACGGTCCCTTCAAATCAATTGAAGACGCAGAAGTATACATTAACTCGATGAAAGGTTTAGCTTGCGGCAACGGTTGAAACTAAGCAGATTAGTCAGTACCATTTATGTGCTTACCCGAATGTTCCTTTTATTGCATCTGCTTTTAGCCTGAGAGAATCCAGTGTATCCTCGTAGTAAAGACAGGAGTCCCCGTCTTTCTCCGGGTCTTTCAATGTGCACCGTCCTTTTCTCCAGTTTGCACAATTCGCAAGTTCGCATAACGGGTAACCCATTAACTACCCTTCTATTTTGCTCGCTTAATTTTACTCTAAATAATCTGCTCCAGTATTTTCTCCGTGAGTGCATCGACAATTTCAGGGGTTATGCCATCAATAATTTTGAATATTTGTGGATCT
>SOJY01000099.1 GCA_004376385.1 Candidatus Bathyarchaeum sp. | reverse complement strand
AAGGGATGCCTCAGGCAACATCATAGGTGTAGTCGGAGTCGGACAGGACATCACAGAAATGAAGAAGGCCCAAGAGGCAATAAGCAAGGCTAACCGTCTATTGAAACAGTCAAACGAGGAACTAGAAAGTTACACGTATGTGGTGTCTCATGACTTGAAGGCGCCTCTACGAACCATACAATCCTTCGGTGGCTTTCTCTTGGAAGACTACGGTGAAAGGCTCGAGGAGACAGGCCAAGACTATCTGCAGAGGATGGTTAATGCGTCGTCCCACCTGAACGCCATGATTGAAGACCTGCTCTTTCTCTCTCGTGTTGGACGAAAATTCACCAAGGTTGAGAAAACGGACTTAAACACGCTCTTAGAAGAACTCCTAGCTGACCTTGAAATGACGATCAAGGAACGTAACGCAGAAGTTGTTGTCGATAAACTTCCAGTCATCTCCGTTCAGAGAATATGGGTGAAGCAACTGTTTATGAACCTGATTGGTAACGGATTGAAGTTCAACAAGTCCAAAACCCCTAAAGTAGAGGTTTTACATCAAGAAAGAGAAAACGATCATCTGTTCACGGTTCGAGATAATGGAATAGGCATCGAAGAGAAATATCTGGAACGTATCTTCAATCTTTTCGAGAAATTGCATACCAGAAAGGAGTACAAAGGAACGGGAGCCGGCTTAGCAATCTGTAAGAAGATTGTCGAGCAACTAGGAGGGAAAATCTGGGTTGAAAGCACACCCGGTGAAGGCAGCACATTCATGTTCACAACACCAAAGAAGATTAAACAGACAGAAGAGGCGAAAATATGACAACCAGATGTAAGCCGCCAGACTGCCCAATTCTCTTAGTGGAAGATAATCCGGACGATATCATGCTAACCAAGAGAGCCTTTACAAAATGTCAGATTCAAAATAAACTATACGTGACTCATGATGGTGAAGAAGCCATACAATTCTTGAGGAAAAAAGGAAAGTATAAAGATGCTCCAACACCCGGCATCGTTCTATTAGATCTGAAGATGCCTAAACTTGACGGCTTTGAAGTGCTGGAGAACATAAAAAGCGATGATAAACTGAAGACTATTCCAATAGTAGTATTAACCGTCTCGGCAAGAGATAAAGACATAGAACGATCCTACAAACTAGGATGTAACACCTTTATTACAAAACCCGCCAGCTTTAAAGATTTCATTGAGACTATGATGCAAATAAAACGGTACTGGCTAATCATCTCAAAAATACCGTTAGCACAATATGGTGAATGAATATTGAACGACCTGAAATTACGCATATTATATGTTGAAGACAACCCCGATGACCAGCTGATTCTAAAACGTTCACTCAAAGAAAAAATGCCCATCAATTTCGATTTAATAACCGTAGATACAGGAACAAAAGGCTTAAACAAGATTGAAAAAGAAAACTTCGACCTGCTCATTTTGGATTACAGACTGCCCGACATAACAGGCATCGAATTAGTCAAAGAACTAAAGAAAAGAAACATCAAAACACCGATCATCCTGCTCACCGGCAAAGGAAGCGAGAATGTCGCAGTGGACGCTATGAAACTTGGCGTCCGAGACTACATAGTCAAAGAGGGCATCGCCCCAAAACGTCTGATTAACAGTATCAAAGACATACTGATGACATCATCTCTGCCTGAAACCGTAGACCTCGAAACAGCAAAAGCCATCGCAACTCTTTTTGCCGAAAATCCAATCATACAGATCGAGTCCACCAGCACCTTAATGTCTAATCCAAAGAGCGAAATTCCAGTAGAACAACTGGTTTCAGCATTAAGAAACCTTGCAGAGATAGATATTGTAGAAGAAGAACCCTCACGCTCAATAATTGCTTGCCCAGACTGCGGGTCCCTAACTGCTACACTCTATCTTGAATGCCCCGAATGCGAAAGCACCCAAATGAACAAAGAAGAAGCTTTGGAACATTTTGACTGCGGCAACATAGACTTCAGAACCAAATTTGATAAAGACGAAGGCAGGCTTGTCTGTCCGAAGTGTGGAAAAAAACTCAAAATAATCGGAGTCGACTACCGAAAAATCGAAAACTGGTACAGATGCTCAAACAAACACTTCTTCGGTCAACCCACCTTCAAATTTGTATGCTCCACATGTAATGGAAGATTCCCCTTAGAAGACATAAGGATAGACATGCTCCATAATTACAAGTTAACAAAAAGTGGCAGCCAGATGCTGAAACTTGGCATGAAAGCCACCGAATTAACTGAACAAAGCCGAGATAAAAAATCCAGCCAAAAAACTTGAAAATTTTGGTTGTTCATGAATGGACATCAAGAAATTAGTAGTAACTGCCGTTGTGTTGGCGTGCGAACTCATTCTAATAGCCTTGGTCATACCCGGATACATCGCTTGGATATGTCTAGGCATAGGAGCCGCAACTGCTTCATATTTTCTGTATGCTGCTAGAAACGTTCATAACAGCAAAATCAGAAAGCCATCAAGACAGATCAGTATACTTGCCCTTCTTTCTATGTTCATAATTCCCATAATCATCGGGTGGCTCACTCTATATCTTGGATACCTTTCAATTGCAACAGCACTTCTAGCAACAGCACTAACGGTTGAATTTTTCTCAAATTACCTTGCACTTCCACTTAGCGTATACCACCGCTATCTGGAGCTAAACATGACCCTACGTCCAATTCATCGCTGGCCTTTGGTTACCCTAGTAGTTCCAGCTCACAATGAAGAAAAAGTGATAGAACGCTGCATCGAAGCGATTTTAGAAATAGATTACCCAAAAAAGGAGATTATCGTGGTGGACGATGGTTCCACAGACAAAACTTACCAGTTGGCATCTAAATACAGAACAAAGGGCGTGAAGGTAATCCGTAGACTAGAGGCTGGCGGAAAATCTGGCGCCTTAAATACGGGTATACTGATTGCTAAAGGTGAAATCATTATCACATGTGACGCCGACAGCATGATTGGCAGAAGTGCTCTTCGGATGATTATCAGCCGCTTCCAAGACCCATCGGTTAGTGCCGTGGCGGGAAACGTGAAAGTTCTAAACAGGACAAACTTGCTAACCAAATGTCAGGCGCTTGAATACATAGTGAACCAAAACATATACAGAAGAGTTTTCGACATTTTTGGGGTTGTGCCAGTAATTCCGGGTCCTTTGGCTTCTTTTCGGAAAAAGAGCTTGAAAGAAATTGGCTTCTACGACCGGGACACTCTAACCGAGGATTTTGACATCACCGTCAAGCTTTTGAAAACAAAAAGAGTTGTACAAGCTTTAAGTGACGCGTTTGTTTATACCGAAGCGCCCGTCACTTGGAACGACTTTATCAAACAGAGAACAAGATGGAACAGAGGAACCTTCCAAACCATCATAAAACACAGAAACGTTTTCGGGAATCCACGGTTCGGTTACTTAAGGAACTTAACATTCCAATACATAATACTGTCTATGATATTTGTTCCCTTCGTCTCGGTTGTATCGATCATCGTCATATTTCTCGCAGTATTAACGGGGTACGCGTTACAAGTTCTACTTGTTATGGCTATATTCATGCTGATTCAAACAACATACAGTTTCTTAGCCGTACAGATGGACAACGAAGACATGAAACTCGTAGTTCTTTCTCCATTATTCGTGGTTGGCTTCAAAGAACTGCGGAACTTCATCAAAATCAAGAGCCTCTTCGATATACTCTCAAGAAGAGAGATGCAGTGGGGATCACTAAAGCGAATAGGAACAGAAAAGAAAACTGCTTAGAGTCCTCTTTTTCTAGTCGTTATTATGACCAGACTATACCGTGTCTGTGCTAGGTTGTTTGTTGCGGATTTTGTTGATAAAACATGTTTCGAAAAGGTAGATGATGGAAAGGTAGATGAACATCCATGCGATGAAAAAAAATTCTCCATAGAACTCATGGAATGTTGCTGCTAACGAAGCCCCGCTGTTGACTCCCGCCAAAAGAATCGCTACAATTCTAACGATGTTAACAAAAAATGTTCCAACTGCACCCGCAATAACGTAAATTATCTTTCTTGTGCGTGATATGTTGGTGCCTCTGAGGAAAAGCATAATCATAAACGAGTATATGAAGAGGCTGTGGCTTCCTGCACAAGACCAAGACACAATAGCAGAATACGTGCTGTTTGCTCCAGTTACAGTGAGACCTAAACCGTTTGCGCCCCCCGAAAATGTCTGGGTTCCGTAACCCAGAAGATTCAGGATAGAAGAAGCTCCGTAAACTGTAACAGGAACAAAGGACTGCAAAACAGTGAAGGTTCCGTACGGATAGAATGTGTCAATCATGTAGAAGACGCCGACGCCTCCGATAAAGAATGATGAAACAGCGAAAGTCTTCAGTCCCCGAACTCCATACAGAAGCCAGATTGACGTCACAAAAAACACTGCAAAAAGAATATACTCAAATGAAAATGGCCAAGAGTGCGTCAAGTACCATTCGCCATATTGTTCAGCGGGCACGCCAACTGCTTTTCCAAGTTCCACTATTCCAGCCTGCAAACCGAAGTGTAGCCCAACTGAATATACTGTTGGCAAAAGCAAGATTACAGCAGCTAACACTGTTTTTTTGGTCCAGAATATTGTGCGTTCTGTTTTGAGTTTCTTCCAGCCAAGGGCTGTCTCTAAGAAGAATAGCCAGAGAAAGAGAAGGTACGGCGCTCTGCCCTTCCACAATAAATCGAAGGATCCCGCGTCTAAGATGTAAAGAATGACCAGTGGCACAATGAATGCCGCAAAAACAAGGGCGGTCTGTAAAAGAAAGTAGCGGTCTATTCTGGAGAGGAGTCCCTTTAGTTGTTCTTTTGAGGGGATTATCATTGTGGTTGCACCTTACCGAGCATGATGACAGTCCTACGTAGAGGATACCCTTATTCCGTTCGCAGTAAAATAATTATTTGTTCTTTGGATGCTGACAAAGTCATTCGTTCTTTTCCTTAAACTTGAGGGATATCGAGTTGATGCAGAAACGTTGACCCGTAGGCGTTGGGCTGTCATCAAAGACGTGTCCAAGGTGTCCACCACACTTTTTGCAGGTTACCTCAGTTCTATGCATTCCGAAACGATTATCCTCTTTTTCTTTGATGTTATCCTTGGAACTTGCCCAGAAACTGGGCCAGCCTGTACCTGAATCAAATTTTGTGTCTGAACTAAAAAGTTCGTTTCCACATCCAGCGCAAACGTAAATGCCGTTTTTCTTGTTTTTCAGATACTTTCCAGTGAAGGCATGTTCGGTTCCCTTTTCTCTAAGCACATGATATTCTTCTTGGGAAAGAAGCTTCTTCCATTTGTCTTCTGTTTTTGTTTCTTTTGTTTTGACGGCTTTCCAACTCCCTGACGTTTCAGGATTCTCAAAACTAAATTGTTACCACGGCGGGTTGGCTACAAATCTTATATTTGCTGTTGCTTTAAAAGTTATACTTGAACAAAGAAAGTGATGGATTTGAGCGAATTTAAATATCCTGCTTCCTTTAAGGGAAAATATGCCGGCGTTTTTGTTTTAACTATTGTACAATTTTTGGGTGGAGCAATTCACGCCATTATCGGTTTAGGTCTCATATACGCAGCGTCTGGTGAACTGGTCTATAACGTTTACACGCTTCTCTACGGAGTATTTAGCATAATTTTCGCGTATGGTCTTTGGGCAGGCAAAAAATCAGGTTGGCTAGGCACCATAATTGTGTCCCTTTTCGTTATTGTTGTAGATGTTTCTACCGTTTTGAATGTGCAACTGATAGCTGGGGTTCCGAGGACTGCAGCGTTCGGCGAAATATTCATCAGCCTTGTATTTCTAGTATACCTGTTTCAACCCAAAATCGTTCGTGTGTTTAAGGAACACAACTAAATTTCTGTATCACTGAAATCTGAATTATCAATGGTTACCTCTGATTTTCAAATTCATGCTGAATGTCTTATGATTGCTTATCTTTCTACAATGAAAGAAATTTTTACGTTAGCATTGTATTCCACAATTTTGTTGTTTTCAACCTTAGCAGTGCATCGCTTAACGTGGATTCCCTTGATGTTCTTTATTGTCTTAGCTGCTTCTGTGACCGCGTTTTGAGCAGCCTCGCTCCAGCCAATTGGAGAACTACCTATCAACTCAATAATTTTCACAACAGGCATAAATTCACCTCCCCATAAACCAAGTAGTTACAAACAAATTTCAGCTTTTTGACTGTTATGCTTTACCTATTTGTTCTTAAAAACAAAAAACTTGTTTTCATCACATCATTTAGTTTGTCAGATACTGAACTGAGCTTTTTTGGTCCAAAAAATCTTTTGTTGTTTTCTGTTAAATCGGGTATACACATTTATTTTTGTTTGAGCATTAATTATTGTGCCGGATGACGAAAAGGCATTAGCTTGACGCTTCAGGATGAAATCTCAGAGTTACTCCGACGGCACTCTTCAATTAGATGTCTCTGTACAGCAGCATCGTCCACATCAGAACTACGCCTGCGAGAGACTGCAGCCCGACAAAACCGAAGTTTAACGGAAATTGAGTCACCGCAACTACCCAGACAGAAAAGACTATCCACATAACCGCGAGCCACATCACTAAGATTTTGTTTGAAAGCCTCATGTTCATCATTTGTCTCATTGTTTTCGTTGAATACAAAAAGGCTATGAATCGATAATATTGACTCTGAATATTGACTACAGAAAACTGGAATAGGAGTTTTCGGAAACCTGTAAACCTAGGCGTGTCTCATCTAACTTTGAAAGTTAATACTATTTCCTGTTTCTTCTTCTATTGTAATTATTTAAAGTTATCCGAATATATATGTGTGGTAATACCATATATACAGCATTTGCTTATGAATGATCTGAAGTGATGAAATATGGATCAACGCAAAATCATGTCTCTTGGAAGGTCCTCATTAGTGATTTCTCTGCCTAAACACTGGACGAATCTGAACGAATTAAAAAAAGGTGATGTTGTTTCTTTAGCTATTCAACGTGATCGTTCTTTGGCCGTTTTCCCGGGGCCAGGAAGTAAAAAGCGTGCCAAAGAAATAACTCTACATATAGATCCAAGTGAGAAAGCCAAAACGATTAAGAGGAACATCATTGCGTGCTACTTAAATGGATACTCAGACATCAAACTTTTTTCAAAGGATATCTTTCCAGTTTTCCAGCAGAAGGCAATCCGCAACATAGTAAGGATACTTTACATGAGAATCATGGAGTGCAATGCTAAGAACATGCATATAGTAACGCTTATGGACGAAAGCAAAGCTTCTGTGACTTCAGGGATACAGCGGATCCACATCCTTTCTGATTCGATGTTCCAAGACGTTTTATCTTCGCTAGAGACTCAAGACCCGCTGTTGGCAAAGACAAGTTTTCAATTAGAGGATGATATTGATCACTTCTCTTATTTCATGTTTCGGTTGCTCAGGAGAGCAGCACTAGATTCAGCATTGGCAAATCAACTGGATATTGAGATCAGTGACTGTCTTGACTATCAAACTCTTGTCCACCTCATCGAGCAAGTTGCCAACAACACTAGCAACATTGCAAAACACATAGTGTTGCTAAGGGATAGGCAACTAAAAATCTCTGAACCCCTGATAAAACTGATGCTAAATGCTGGCAACAACGCACATGCTATCTATAACCAAGCCGTTCAGGCCTTCTTTTCGAATAGCGCTGACAATGCCGCGGAAATAATTGAGCGCGGAAAACTCGTTGAGAAATCAGATCAAGAAATTGCGACATGGGCTTTCTTACATGAAAAGAAGAATCCAGTTATAATTTGTGCTACGTGTTCCATACGTGAAAGCATAAAAAGAATAGCGGAATATGGACGTGAGATTGCACTCTACACGATCCATCGTTCTTTTAGTCCAAAATAGAGAGCTTTGTAGCCCCTATTGGGGGGCTAACTTCTCTTCTTAAAGCTACTTTATATTTGGGTACCTAAGGGTTAATTTAAGTGCGCCTGAACTTATCGTTTTTTGTAGTAGTTTCCTTGCAAGTTCCAGAGCGAAGGTGTAGCTGTAAGTGCCTTTTCCGGTTCTTCGTACTTCTTTTAGCATCTCAAGCTCTACTTCATGTTTCAGTCGTCCTATCGCAAGTGCTCCAACGGCATAAATCCCCTGTTCGATTTCACGCATGTCATCGTCTGGCTTTATTCCCTCAACTCCTAGGGGTGGAATGGCATTTATGTCTGCCAGGACCTTGAGGAGTTTCACTTTTTGCAGTATCTCTTTGTCTAGGACCTGAACTCCACGGGTTCCAGCACAGAATATCACCTCAGCTTTTTTGAGGAGTCCAAATTTTTTCTCAGGTGTGGGCGCGAAAAATCCTTGCAGGTGTACCCCATATTGGGTGTTTATTTGTTCTGCAAGTTCCGCTGCATATTCATCGCCATTCTCTCGGTTGGGGTTCAAGCTTGCAATCGTGACGTCGCATCCAAGTTTTGTCAATAAGACAGCAATTATTCTCCCGACAGAACCTGTACCAAAAACAGCGCAGGTTTTATCGCTTAAACTTCCAAGATTGTTAGAAGATATTGCGTTTTGTACCTTTGCTACGGCTGCTGCTGCTGTGGTGTATGCACCGGCTGGGTCTATTACTACGCTAGCATTGAATGGAGGAAACATGGCCTTTGTTATTACTTTTGCTGTTTCTTCCGCTTGTGCAATGTCTTTTCCTCCTATGAAGAATGTGGTGCGCTTTACTCCTTTTGGACCTCTTGAGAAAACTGCGTCTTCAACTATTTTTTTAGCGTCTTTGGAGTTCACATTCTCGTAAGGTATTACTGCGTTGTATCCTGCGTCGTAAGCCATGCAAACGTCGAATGGGCTGGCTATTTGGTCTGAATCTAGGAAAAATAGCAGGTAAGGTAATTCTATTGATTCCTTTTTGATTATGGGTTTAACTTTGATTTGCATAGCCTGCAATAGACTATCTATGCTTTTTAAATTAGGTGTTTCTTGGAGTGACAAAGTCACTTCCTTTGAAACGCTGATCCTTTCAACTGTCACGTTTAATTTTTCTAGGAGTTTCGTTACGCCTTTGACATGTTCTGGGCTGCTTATGTGAATGCATGTGATTTCTCCGTTAGAATTTGTGTTTCTAGCTGTATCCAAAATTTTCATGACTATCCAGCTTTCCCTTACAGAGAAATTAGTTTCCTTTTCTTGTTTCTCAAGTTCGCTTTGTAGGTATTGGCCGTAAGCAATCAGATATTCCTCTTCGATGCTGAACTCCTTGCTTTTTCCTTTTTTCTTGAGGCGCTCCTCTAGAGCTTGGATAATTTGGTCTCTTAGTTGCTTCTTTTCATCCAATAATTGAGCTATATATGATCTAGCATTTTCGTCAATATCAACAGGGTAGAATGATATGTTGTTTCTCTTAAAGAGCTTTGATAAGTCATTGTTTTCGTTAAACTCTTCAAGTGAGCGCATACCCAGTTCTTCAGTTGCAAAGTCTGGCTTTATTTTCTGGATCAGCTTCTCGAGGAAGCTTGTGAGAGCAATGGATGGTTTATGAAGTGTACTCAGTTCGCTACCGGGCTTGTTAGTTGGTTCTATTAGCCAGAAAGGTTCATTATATTCTTTCTCAACCATTAGGACTACTAATTTCTTGTTTTTTAATGGTTTGACTTTTAATGCTTCCAACTTTCTCACCAATATTTTTTTTGTTAATTAGCTTTTGGTCTGAGATCATATTTTCCTTGGAAAAATATATACTTTTTGCCTATATTGTATGTAACCGTTAATACGGTATATACCAAATTCTGAGGTATACACCAAATTATATAAGCCTCCTCCTTGCATGACCCTAAATATGTGATCAGGTGCTTGTCATGGAAGAATCTTTAGGTAAAGTAAAAATCGGAGTTTTCAAGTGTGGCAACGTCGGTACAGCCCCAATATTTGAACTCCTCCTAGATGAACTTGCGCAACGGAAAGACATCACAGTTCGTACAATTACTACTGGTTCCAAAATGTCTTTAGAAGATGTTAAAGACGCTTTTCCAAAAATTTTCGAATTTGCTCCTGATCTTCTTGTTCTAATTTCCCCAAACCCCACAGTTTCTGGACCTGCGGCAGCTAGGGCGATGGCAATTCAAAATGGGATAAATACGGTTGTGCTGTCAGATGCCGTGGCAAAACGAATGATAACGGACCTAGAAAAGCAGGGGGTAGGTTACATAATAGTTCTTGGCGATCCTTTGATCGGAGCACGAAGAGAATTTTTGGATCCTGTAGAAATGGCACTTTTCAACTCAAATATAATGAAGGTACTCGCGGTTACCGGCGTTTTCAGGCTGATACATCAAGAGATCGATAGGGTAATTGCTGTTCTAAAAGAGAAGTTAGCCGTCCGTCTTCCAAGGTTGCTGATCGATACAGAAACAATTCGGGACAACTCGGACTTTATGAATCCTTATGCAAAAGCCAAAGCTATGGCCGCCTATCATATAGCTTCGAAGATTCCTGAGATCAACACAAAAGCTTGTTTTATGGAGAAAGATGATGAAAAATACATTCCTCTTGTTGCTTGTGCACATGAAATGGCTCAGGCAGCAGCCAAATTAGCTGAAGAAGCAAGAGAGATCGAGAAGTATTCCGACACTGTTGTAAGGAAACCTCACTCAAAAAGAGGAGAACCCTTAACAAAAACCAAGTTGATGCAGTCCCCCAAGTTTGACGATGATCTATATAGAAAATGGCTCAAAACTTTGCCAACCAACTGATCACAGTTTTTTGGATACCCTACCTTTCTGTCAACGTATGCCTGACATTCGTTATGTTGAAACGTCCCGAATTTCAATAAAATAGTGCAAACCAAACAAAATATAACACATAAATAACCCCATTCAATTATCGGAAGCTAGGTAACGTTTTTGCTCAAACTCTACAACTCGTTAACCAGAAAGCTCGAAATTTTCGAACCCTTAGAAGAGGCAAAAGTGAAGATGTTCACCTGTGGACCCTCAATCTATCAGTTGCCACACATAGGAAACTACCGCACCTTCGTGTTTGAAGACATCCTCCACCGTTACCTTGAATACCTCGGCTACAACGTGGAACACGTTTTAACAATTACTGACGTAGAGGACAAAGCCTTAGCCGAGGCTGAAAAACAAAACATTACATTAAAGGAGCTGACTGATGGCAACATAAAAAAATTTGTTGAAGAACTAAAAAAAATGAAAGTCAAGATTCCTGATTACATGCAACGATCTTCAGCTACTGTTAACCAAGCCGTTCATGTAATAGAAATTCTGCTGGAGAACGGTTACGCCTACTGGTACGCCCATGAAGGTCGAAAAAACGTTTACTTTGATCCATTGAAGTTTGATGGATTCGGCAAACTCTTCAGGTTAGATATGAGTAAATGGCCTAAACAGAAGATTCGTTTCCACAAGGACACCTACCCTGGTAGCCGATGGAACCGGGGAGACTTCATTCTGTGGCACGGCTACAAAGAGGGGGACAAAGTTTACTGGGACACAAAAATTGGCAGGGGCAGGCCCTCATGGAATGTTCAAGACCCCGCTATGATCCCCGCAGATTTTGATTTCAAAGCGGATATCTGGTGCAGCGGAATCGATAGTACCTACCGTCATCACGACTACATTATCGCCGTGGTTGAGTCCATAACTGGCAAACCTTTTGTTCGTTACTGGCTCCACGCTGCCCATATGATTTTTGAAGGCGAAAAGATGTCTAAACGCAAAGGCAACATAAAATATCCCAGAGACCTCTTGGAAACTGAATGCATATGGAATCATATCAGATTCTTTTTCATCTATGGTCATTATAGGCGAAAACTCGATTTTGCCTTCAAAAAATACAGCCAAGTCTGCAGATTACTCAAGAGTTTTCGAGAGATGGTAAATAACCTCAAGGTTGCTGAATGCTCTGAACAAGAATCTAGCACTCAAGCAAAGAAACTGGTCAAAAAGATACAAACAGATTTTGAGGAAAACATGAACAATGATCTTCAGGTTAAGGCTGCTTTCGACTCGTTTTATAAGACAGTTTCATGCTTGGTAAAACTTAAGGAACAGAAAATGTTAAGCGCCGAGGACTCTAAGGAGGCATTAGAGAAACTAAAAGCCATCGACTATGTTCTGCAGGCAATTTTCTAACAAAGGGGGGTCCTTGAATGTGTCGAAAAAAGAGACGCCGAATAATCTTGCACGTTGATATGGACAAATTTTTTGCCGCAGTAGAAGAAAGAGAAAATCCTGAAATTAGAGGTAAACCAGTTGTTGTAGGAGCCGACCCAAAAGAGGGAACCGGAAGAGGTGTAGTCAGCACCAGCAATTATGAAGCACGAAAGTACGGCGTCACGTCCGGTATTCCCATCACACGAGCATGGAGATTATGTCCCAACGCCGTCTATCTCCCAGTTAACTATAGCCTTTACCAGAAAGTATCTGCACGAATCATGGCGATTCTGCGGGGTTACGCGGAGAAGTTTGAGCGCTGGGGTCTAGATGAAGCATTCTTGGATGTGAGTTCTCGGGTCAAAAATTTTAAAGAAGCAGAGAAGCTTGCGCAGAAAATCAAGAAAGAGGTTTACGAAAAGGAGCGGCTTACCTGTTCTGTTGGTGTTGGACCGAACAAGCTTGTGGCTAAGATATGCAGTGACTTTGAGAAACCGGACGGGTTAACAGTTGTCAGAGCTGAGGATGAGAAAGCGTTTCTGTCGCCTCTGCGGGTGCGTAAGCTGTTGTGGGTTGGCAGAAAGACCGAGAACCGACTCAACATGATGGGCATCCAGACTATCGGCGATTTGGCAAACTATGACGCGTCTGTTTTAGCAGAAAAATTTGGTGCTGGGGGCACGCAGTTGTATCTAATGGCGCAGGGAATTGATAATAGCGAGGTTCAGGAGCACTGGGAGAGAAAGTCCATGAGCCGAGAGATAACTTTCGAAGAGGACACATGCGACTCAAAACTAATCTTTGAAACGTTGGATGCCCTCTCAGAAGATTTGCATCACGAACTTACGGCATCTAACTTCACCTTTAAGACAATTACAGTGAAGATACGATACGAAAACTTCGAAACCCACACCCACGGCAAGACCCTGCCTTTCTTCACAGACCGCCTGAAAGATATACAGAAGAGCTCCAGAGATCTTGTGCAAGATTATTTGCGTTCTGACCGAAAAATTCGCTTGATAGGTGTTAGGCTCTCAAACTTGTTTTCGACCGAAAAACAGACAAGGTTAGCTGATTAATAAATCGTTCTTAAGTTTTATATCCTAAAAGATTCTATTGAATGATTACCTGTGGGGGGTACTGTTTTGAGTGAAGGATGGATTCGTGTTTCTGAGAGAATTCTTGAGCAGTTAAAACATTTTGAGAATACTGAAGACAAAGACCGTTTGGAACTGGTAAGGTCCCTACGTTTTGTTTTAAACATGTTACAGAGAAGCTTGATCGGCTGGACGCAGTGGGTGAACAACCCGGACATAATGACTATTTTTTCGCAAAAGGACTTGAAGACTATGACAGAAACGCTATCTGAGTTTACTCGTTCCTTCGTAAAATACGACATGGAAATGACCCGTTTAGGCGTCAAAAAAGGATTAAAGTCTCCGAAAAAGGTTGCGAAAAAAAAGAGAGAAGAGAGAACTGAATGGTTCTACGTTTAAGCCTGAAAGCTGTT
>SOJY01000071.1 GCA_004376385.1 Candidatus Bathyarchaeum sp. | reverse complement strand
CTCTACTCTAGTTGTCGGCGCGTTGATACTGGCTGCGTGGAGAGGAATTGGCTTGTTCTTGTTTCGGCTTACCAGATCGAAACAAGATTATAGCAAAGAAAACATTATTGAGGCCCCCTACGGATCAGTCCTACTTGACAGATCTTTTCTCTTGTATCTCGTTCCATGGATTATGTTCTGTTTGATAAATTTTCTTGAAAGACCAGTAGTAACTATACGCGCGAGCGCATTTTTTGGGGAAGACTTTGCCTCATTTGTGTCAATCGCGGAATTTGGGATTGGCGGTTTTGTTGCATTGATGGGCGGTTGGTTCGCTGATTCAGTTGGTCGAAAACAGGTAGTTATCTTTGGTTTCATAATGCTGGGAATTGGGTATGCTGTGTTGGGGCTTTTTCCAAGTATCATTCTTTCTTGGTATTTGTATATCATCCTAGATGGCGTTGCATGGGGAATCTTTTCACTGATGTTCTACCTGGTTATATGGGCGGACCTTGCTGGAAACCGAATCAAGGAAAAATACTACCTAATCGGTATATTGCCATTTATCATTTCAAGCTACATACAAACACTGTTCACACCTTATGCTAAACTGATCGACATCTCTGCAGCGTTTTCGTTGGCTAGTTTTTTCCTGTTCTTAGCCGTTTTCCCCATATTATTGGCTCCTGAGACTCTGCCTGAGAAGAAAATTGAGCTTAAGCGTCTTAGAAAGTATGTTGAGAAGGCAAAGAAAGTTAAGGAAAAACATCAGTAAAAGAAGGTATTTGAAAAGTTAGAATTTCCCGATTTTCGCGGCTATTCTTTCTGAAGTCTTACTGAATGGATGCTCCGGTTTTTCCTCACTTGTAGAGTTAAAATTCATCTGCGTTTGGAATATTACCATTAAGGGAATACCGCATTTATTTCAAGATCAAGAAGTATAGACCTAGACTAGAATATTTAATAAAGAGAAATACGATTTACAAAATGAGTAAAAACTCAAAGAGAGAGCGAGAAAGTTGAGAAAGCGATTAATCACGTGTTTTACTCTTTTACTATTGGTCTATGCACTTTTTTTCACATCAATCAAGGTTCATGTAAGCACTGGGAAATTGAGCGGCTCCATCTCTATCACGGCTTCTCCAACAAACATCACGATTGGCGAGAACACGACCATAAGCGGATCCATCACCCCCGCAAGCGTAGGCGAGACCGTAACAATCTGGTATAGGGGGACTGGAAAACCATGGGGCATCCTTGCAACCGTGACAACAAACGAAACCGGCCACTACTCATACATTTGGACAGCTTTAGTATGGGGAACCTACGAGCTTAAAGCAACCTGGATAGGCGACACATACGCAGCTGAAAGTTCCATAATAACCGTATATATTAAAGCGCCCCCGGCGGCTTCCTTCACTTACTTACCTCATACGCCAACCATTGGAGAAACCATTACTTTCGACGCGTCCGCCAGCTCTGATCCAGATGGAACCATTGAGAGCTACGCTTGGGACTTTGATGGAACCACCGAAACCGGAGTGACCACCACTCACGCTTACACAACGGCTGACACCTACACCATTACGCTAACAGTCACCGACAACGACAACCTAACCGACAGCACCACAAGTGAGATAACAGTCTCTCTTGAGCTTGAGCCTCCTGTTGCTTCTTTCATCTATTCACCGACTGCACCTCAAGTGGGCGAGGCTGTGACCTTTGACGCTTCTGCCAGCTCTGGTCCTGACGGAACCATAGTCAGCTATGAATGGGACTTCGGAGACGGAACAAATGGCACTAGCGAGATCGCGACCCACACTTACACTGATAGTGGAACCTATGTGGTTACACTCAACGTAACAGACAACAACGAACTATCCAACACCACTTCCCAAGACGTCATGGTGGGTAATAGACCCCCAAATGCTACCTTCACTGAATCCGCAGAAACTGTCTATACTGGCGAAATCATCACGTTTAATGCATCGGATAGCTATGACCCCGATGGCGATATAACGAGCTACTTCTGGGAGTTTGGAGACGGAACAAACGCCGCCGACGTGACAACTGAGCATTCATATCCTCTGGAGGGAAACTACACGGTAACCCTAACCGTGACGGACGACGACAACGCAACAGACACAACCACAGCAATCAAGACAGTGCTAAACAGACCCCCAGTGGCAATATTCACTCAGAATGCAACAATAGTGGATATAGACGAGTTGATTCGTTTTGACGCATTTGGTAGCTATGATCACGATGGCTCCATTCTCGGTTACTTCTGGGACTTTGGCGATGGAACCAACGTCACTATGTGTGTACTTTTAGGTCACGCATATACTGAGGATGGAAACTACACGGTAACCCTAACAGTAGTTGACAACAATGGGGCATCATCGTCGGTAAGCACCATGATCACTGTGAATTCATCATCAGGGTGGCCGCTGTCCTTAGTCGCAGGGATAGCCTTGGGCATCGCAGGATTAACTGGGACTGCGGTCTATATTATATTTAGAAGAAAAAAAGAAAACAGCAAATGAGACCATAGGACTTGAAAAACAAGCCCCCTGTAACCCTATACGTGCCCAGAAGCCTATTATCCGGTTACGGAAAACTGACAGATACAACAGATAACTCCATAGTTCTTGGACGAACGTAGTTTAATCTGTGCCTCCGTTTTTCTCATGGACATTTTGGATTAACACGGACTTGTAAATCGTATTACCGTAGCAGTAAACAGATGATCAAAGTTTCTCGATTTTTTGGGCTATTCGTTCCACAGTCTTGGCAAATGCGTGCTCCGGTTTTTCCTCAGCAAATACGCATGTTCCTCCTGCTCGAAGCACATCGCAGAAACAAGGAATAGTATCCAAAACAGGAAGATTATGCGTGTTATGAAAGTGTTCAGAGAAATTCTCCTTCCCAGCAGTAGAAGACAACATATCCACAAGCACCTTATTCACCACGATTCCAGTCTTCTTCTCGAAAAGATCATAGAGTTCATTAGTCATCCGCTGAGTCCCCTTTATATCAGACGTATCCAAGCTTGTCACCACAATCGCAACATCCGCAGCGACAATGGCATTTATGGAGGAATATTGAAGCCCAGGACTTGTGTCAAAAATCAGGTAGTCAAGATGCATATCGTTGAGAAGAGAGTTCCTAAGCGACAATAGACGTCCTAAGGCCCTCATCTCCCACTTCCTATCCTTCGCCGTCATCTCCCGAATAGCTTCCGTAGAAGGATTCGCCAGCCCAACCAAAAACTTTCCATTCCCATTCCCACTAAGAAGGTGAGAAAGGTCGATCAGAACTTTCTCGATTTCACAAGCACCGTTCAAATAGTCATTCAACCAGTATTCATTTCCATTAGCCTTGAACCTAGCTTGGAGGCTTGGAGCACGGAAATCCAAGTCTAACAAACAAACGTTCTTACCCTTTCTGGCGTAGGTCGCTGCTAGATTAATTGAGAGCAACGTTTTCCCTGTTCCGCCCTTATAGGAGTGAAACGCGATAATCTTTCCCATCACTTTTCACCTGGATCTCCCTTTTCAACGTAGAAATAGGCCTTGCGTCCCCTCCTTTCCTTTTTCAAATATCCCATCAACACTAACTGATTCAAATAGCCGCTTTCAACAGCCCTAGCTCGCTTCGTTTGCTCAGCAATCTCTTCCGCGGTTGCCTCACCAAGATTACAAAGAGTGATCGCCGTCTTTCTAAGGTGATCGGGCAAAGACAGCAACGTCATCACGTCTAAAACATCAGTCACCGATTCGTTTACAATTCCCCCACGACTATGTTTTTGTAACTCTATGAGC
>SOJY01000126.1 GCA_004376385.1 Candidatus Bathyarchaeum sp. | reverse complement strand
ACTTCCTGAGGACGGCAGGAACGGGTAGCCTTGGAAAGCGTTCCCAATAGCGTCAATGACATTGACGGCGTTTTTCCTAACCGTTGAGATGTAGCTTCGAATGCGGCAGAAAGCATTAGCCCCGTCCTGGCTTCGGAAGGTGCCGGAGATTTTCTGTTGTACCTTAGCCATACGAAGATCTCTTTCGGCGAGGTTGTTGTCGAATGGTACTTTGAAGTCATACATAAAGGCCAAGACTTCTTTTCTGTGTTCATCAAGGCGTTCGAGTAGATTTCGGGCTTTGCTCTTTTTTGGCCTTCCTCTTTTCTTTTTGGTGGATTTTTTCTTTGGCAGAGGATTCTCATTATAACCTTTGTCAAGGATGTTCTGGTACCGTGTTTCGAATTTATGGATTTGTTCTTTGAAAAGTGTATCTGTGCTGGTTTTTGTCTCATCAACGGCTTTCTTGATATCAATCAGGCAGTCTTTCATGTTTTTAGCCCAGCGTTGACCGTGTTGTTCGTGCAGGAAAATCAATTCACGTAGATGGTGGGCGTTGCAAAGGCCATGGTTGCAGTTGTATTTAAAATAGGGTTTCCAGAAATCGTGAATGGCCCGTCCCTTGAAATTGGAAAGTATGCCCATGTGATCCATGGCATGAGATCCGCGTTTTGGATGAATCTCATAGTAGGTTAAATTGGGTGTAGAGGCTGCATGTAACCATTGGCGTTTTCCGTATACGGACGAACCTGTTTCATCGAAGTTTACCACGGATGATTGTTCAAGCTGCTTCAGGATCTGATCGATTGGGTGTTTTAAAAGTTCAGAACATGTGTCAGTGATGTTTGTTAGGGTGCCTTCGCTTAAATCCGTTGAGAACAGGTCACGAAATAACTCCCGGGTACGGTTATAAGGCAGGAGTTGATATTGCCTCAGATAAACTGCAATTGCTTTCAGGCGGGGCCCATATTGTACCGGGGCCTTGACCTGTTCGGGGAACGCTGCTTTGTTGAGATGCCCGCAATGGGAGCATGGCTTGATTTCGGCCTGATGTTCGGTGGCCCCCATTTGGATGGGAGGAATGTCGAATACCTCTCTTTTTTCAACATCAATGGATGCTTCATCGGCAAGGCGATGACCACAACGCTGGCATTGATCAACAGGATAAATAATTGTGTGGTCGGGTTTGTCCACCATCTTGAGTGTAGAGCCTGGATGGCCTTTTTGTCCACCCGGTTTACGTTTACCCCGTGGCCGCAAACTTTTTGGAGAAGGCTTTTTGAAACCGTCAGATGAGGGAGGCTTGCTGCTGTTGCGACTGTTTTTAGCAAGCTGGTCTTTAAGCTTTTGCACTTCTTTCTGTAACTCAGCCACTTGCTTTTGCAACATCTCCACTTGGCTTGAAAGCTGACAGAGAACCTTGACGACTACATCAGGGCCAGCGTGATAAATACTTAGAGCTTCTTCAGGCGTCATAACACAATCGCTTTCGAAAGTTTTTGATCAAAGGGTAAACATATACATCTTTAGGAGGCACCTGGATCGTACGGTCCCGGTCATTACGGGAACGTCCTTGGGTTTGACCCGCTAAAATCCAGTTTGCAGCTCTGTAACAGGTGCCCAGGAATCGAGTCCTGTCCACGAATGTTTCCAGTAAATGAATAGGGTGGTTGTACTTTGTTGTCCAGTCATTACAGATACGCCGTGAGATAAGAGAAAGAATATGACTGGCCAGGTGAGGAACCTTTACCCATGGTAGAATGAGAAACCGCATGTTATTGGTAAGACAAGAAAGGTTCGCTTCGCGCTTCCGGCAATCCCATCCTATAAACCTATCGCGCGGGGCCGTCTTCCAGGCTGCGGAGCCAAATAGCAGACAAGCTAATGGGCGATTATCGCAGTCACGAACCAAATACTTCATGTTCTCGCCCACTGTAGTTCTATGTCCAAGATAGTGATAATGAGACAGAAGACAGTTGAATAAAGGATGATCATCGGATTTTGGTGTGACTTGCACAATTTTCAATGGAAGCAACGTTTTTAGGCTACAGCATATATCTTTGGTCGAATGAGGAACCAATGTAGACGAGCGTTTTCTAAAACCGTTAACTGATAGACCCTGGCGGGGGGGCAACTCAATATAACCAGTTCGCTCAAGTTTTAGGAGGAGAGTCCGACAAGCCATATCCTTGAGTTGCTGTCCATCTGGTCTTAACCATTGCCACTTTTTACAAAGCTCACGTGATAACCTGGTTCGATTCCAGGAGGGATGGTCGGCCAGTAATTGCTTGATGAGATGGATATCGGCGGGTGTTATCTTTCGTCCCTGTATGACCATGATTTTTTCCATGGCCAAAACAGATAGCATAATAAAAACCGTGAGTCCAGCAAAAAATGAAGAACAGATAAGTTTTTTGTTGCCCTCTCAGCTAAATAGGCTATACGCATGGGTAGAACCTTCGTCTCGTTGGGGAGATGTACCTGAATAGTTACGTTTTTTTTATCTTTGACAGAATTTTTCCTTTGACCTTTACCTTATGCTGGAACAGTCTTAAAAGACCGGGATCTTCTAAATCATAGAATTCCCTGTCCAATTCAAGGTGGTCCAATAGATCCTCTATGAGAAAGGGAGGCTCCCTCATGCCAGCTTCTTTCAGTGTCTTTGCGACAGCCTTATCGATTTTGCGTTTTGTCGAATCCTTAATCATCATTCAGTATCATCGGACCGTAGAAATTTAACGAATTCATCAAGTGTGCGGCGTTCTTCATCAGTTAGTTTCGAAAACGATTCTGATTGAGCGGCAAATCTAGATGCTTCAGTCTGCAGTTTAGTTGGCATTTCTTTTATCGCTCCGGCCAAAATAGCTAATTTTTGATGCGGAATTTTATAGAACTTACTCAGATTATGAATATCCAAGGGTGATGGTTTATACCCCGGATTCCGTTCCATAGCGATAACATCTGCCCGATCAATGCCAGATTTCTTAGCAAACTTATCAATACTGAGACTCTTGTTTTTCCGAAGCCCCCTAACGACTTCTTGGAATACAAACCGCCTTATACCGGTTTCTTTATCACTATCCGGCATCGATACAGCGAGCCTACGATTTAAAGCTTTTGCGATCCTGCTCAGCATTGATAAAGAATGACCGTTATAATCTGCATCCTCAAGGCGGCTAATCACAGATTGAGTCGTACCGATTAGCTCTGCGAGATCCTTTTGTTTTAAGCCTGCCTCTTTTCGAAGTTCGTAAATCATCCGGGCAACTTCAGCATTTACCCGTTCTTCCTGAAGGGAAGCTTTACGATCGGCATCATCGCCGATATATCGGCGGTGAAGGATTTCAACAGCATCAACTCCCTGTCGTTTTCTTTTCATGTCATCACCCCCTAAACGTGTGCTTTAAAG
This sequence comes from Candidatus Bathyarchaeum sp., assembly GCA_004376385.1. Classification (GTDB taxonomy): domain Archaea; phylum Thermoproteota; class Bathyarchaeia; order Bathyarchaeales; family Bathyarchaeaceae; genus Bathyarchaeum. The sequence goes on along the minus strand of SOJY01000126.1, from coordinate 419 downwards.
GTTCTTTCTCGAATCTTTCCTTACGGTCAACCGCGAGATCAATTTACCTTGAAGGCACTCTGTTTCCGGTTTTTATTAATCCATGCGATATAACCGCTTTGCTAGTGTGAAAGAAGTAGAGCATCCTATATTGGATCCCTCGCAAAGCAGCCCGAAGCTCATAGATCTTATCCCGAAGAAAATCTGCCTCTGGCCTACGCAGTTCATGCCCCTCCTCAGCCAAGCGTTCTATTTTAACGATGCATTTGTCCTGTGCTTTTGGAGGCAGTGTGTCCATCCATTCGAGTAAAGGACAGATCCCGTCTTCTTCTGCAAATAGCACAACCTCTGTTGTTGGCATTATGCCCTATCTCCTTTTTTTAGAGCAATATAACAATATTGGGATATTATGTCAAGAAAAAAATCGCAATATTGTGATT
>SOJY01000228.1 GCA_004376385.1 Candidatus Bathyarchaeum sp. | reverse complement strand
GTACACTTTCAAACCTGAATATAGGTGATCAAAAATGGTGAACGCAGCAATAAATGGATTTGGAAGAATAGGGAGGCTCTTGTACAGGGCAGCCCTTGAAACAGATGCAGACATAAACTTTGTAGCAGTTAACGACTTAACCGACGCAAAAACATTAGCACATCTACTGAAAAACGATACAGTCCACGGCAAATTCCCCTTTGATGTAACAGTCAAAGGTTCGTCTCTTATAGTTGATGGGAAAGAGCTGAAAATTCTGGCACAACCAGACCCCGCTAAACTACCTTGGAAAGAAATGGGCGTCTACGTCGTAGTTGAATCAACAGGAAGATTTAGAACAAAGGATGCAGCCGCAAAACATCTAGAAGCTGGAGCAGAAAAAGTTCTTGTTTCCGCGCCGATGAGCCCCGCAACTAGCGCTGACCTGACCGTAGTTTATGGCGTAAACGACAACCTCTATGACCCAAAAAAGCATAGTGTAATGTCCTTGGCTTCATGCACTACTAACTGTTTGGCGCCAGTTTCTAAAGTTCTCAATGATACTTTTGGAGTCACTAAAGGTCTCATGACTACAATTCACGCTGTAACTAATGATCAGAGACTTCTTGACATGCAACACAAAGACCTGAGACGTGCTAGATCCGCAGCCTTCAACATGATTCCGACAACAACCGGTGCAGCCGCAGCAGTTGGTTTAGCCCTTCCTGTGCTTAATGGAAAACTGAATGGTATGGCAATACGTGTTCCAATACCTGATGTTTCCATAGTTGACTTGGTTGCCGTACTGAACAAAGAGACTACCAAAGAAGAAGTCAACGCAGCTTTCAAGAATGCAGCTGACGGAAGCCTGAAAGGAATACTCGATTACAGTGAGGAGCCTCTTGTCTCATCAGATCTGATACACAATCCTAACTCAGCCATCATCGACGGATCATTAACTATGGTCATTGGAAACCTAGTCAAAGTCATTGCTTGGTATGACAACGAGTGGGGCTACTCCGTCAAGATGGTACGCATGATCGAAAAGATCTGCAAGATGGCAGCCTAATCAGCAACCACAAAAACCTCAAATCCCCCCTTTCCTTTTTTAATAAGGTGATAAAATGCCAAAATTCTTGACAATAGACGATTTCGACCTAAAAAACAAGACGGTCCTTGTTAGAGTAGACTTTAACTCGCCACTCGACCCAAAAACCAAACAAATCATTAATGATAAAAGAATTCGTGCCCACGCAGATGCAACCATCAAAGAACTGGTCAAAAAAGGCGCAAAAACCGTGATCTTAGCCCATCAGGGCAGACCTGGAGAACCAGATTTCATCTCCCTTGATCAGCATGCCAAGCTTCTCGGCAAAGCGCTAAACATGCCCGTAAAGTATGTGGATGATGTTTTGGGAGAAGCTGCCCAGAACGCCATCAAAGCGTTAGTTAGCGGAGAAGTTCTGGTCTTAGGAAACGTCCGAGGTGTCTCCAATGAACAAAAGAAGGGCTCGCCTGAAGAGCATTCTAAAACCGAGTTCGTGAAGAAGTTGGCTCCTTTGGCGGACGTTTTCATTAATGATGCCTTCGCTGCTGCTCACAGGGCGCACGTGTCGATGGTTGGTTTCACGGCTGTTTTGCCCAGTGCTGCTGGCAGAATAATGGAACGCGAACTCAAGGCTTTGGGTAAAGTTCTAGAGGCTCCTGAAAAGCCCTCCGTCTTTGTGATTGGTGGAGCGAAAGGCGACGATTCACTGGACATATCCAATTATGTACTAAAAAATGACATAGCAGATTACGTTTTAACTGGTGGAGTAATAGGTCACATCTTTCTGGTAGCCAAGGGTGTGAACTTGGGCGATGGGAACATGAAGTTCTTGGAAAAGAAAGAGCTGATGGGTCTAGTTCCGGGAATTAAAGAGCTTATGAACGAATATCCTGGGGCTGTTATCGTTCCCGTTGACTTAGCCATGGAAGTGGACCAGAAACGAAAGGAGATAAATGTTGACGACCTTCCCACAAAATATGCCGTCTTTGATATCGGAACTAAAACAGCAAAGAAATTCGGTGACATAATACGGAAAGCCAAAACAATAGTGGTCAGTGGTCCTGTGGGTGTCTTTGAGAATCCAGAGTTCAAAGCTGGCTCTCAGATTGTTCTTGAGGCAGTGGCGGATTCTGAAGGTTTCTCGCTTGTTGGCGGAGGACACACAGTCGCTGCTGTAGAACAGTTGGGGCTGGCTGACAAAATGTCCTACGTGAGCACTGCAGGAGGCGCATTGATAGAGTTCCTTATGGGAAAGCAGCTGCCCGGAGTTGTTGCTCTGGAGAAGGCAGCCGCAAGAACCTAATCCTCCTCCTTTTTTTGGAGAACCCGTTATTTAGCTAGTTTTTGTGGATATTCGTGTTTTGTGGCTTTGGTGATTTTTGGCAAAACAAAGACAACTTCTTAACCCCGCATAAAAGATTCATGCCTCACAGTAATCACCCACTTTTTTGATAAACCTTGCATACTTTGTCTCCATCTCAACATGTCCCTTCTAGGGAGGCATAGTTGACGTGAAAGTATGCTTTGCAGATCAAGGGACATTTACTGCTCTCGTATTCCATTCTTCGATATAGCGCAAATATTCTTCGCTGGATGGATAACTTTCTGTAGGCGGATAGGGGAAACCACTCATATCTTGGAAAGGTAACGGATCCACTGTAAACTCAAATCCGTACCCCCAATTATCAGGCAGGTCTTTGAACCAAGAAGCTACAAATAAGAAGAAGCTTCTTTCCATGCCGTCTTCAAGCGGCGGGAGCTCGGCGGTGGGAAACTTGAGAGAAACTGTGTCACCTTGCAGTCCGATAACAAACTTATCATCTGCTTCGAGAAGTAATTCTGTTACGTCACCGTACTTTGTGAAGTTACCTGAAGCATTTGTCGTTGTGGTAGCAAAATCCAGTGGCTCAAGAGTAGCGATAGGGTGAATTTCATGAACTTCTATGTCTTCTTGTGGGGTTATGTCTATTCCGATGTAATCGAACGTTACATTCCAGAAATTGGTAATTCTGATCTTATACTCGCTCACGTCTGTGGGGAAAAGTCCATTCAAGTCTACGGCGAAGGTTCTGGGAACGTAATCTCCAGGAATCGGCATCTGCCTATCCTGTGGAACTCGCACCCAATTGCCCGTTGCATTCATAACTTCCATGTATGATGGTGGGTTAATCTGCGTGCCATTTGGCACTAATCCTTGGGCAGCTGCCGTCGTAAATTGGTCTATCCACTCGTAATAGGGTTCAGGCGGTCCCCAATCAACCATTCCGTTGATTAATAGCTTAATTTCTGGTGCATCCGATAAATCACCTAAATCTAGTGTTAATTGGTTTAATGTGATGTTATCCCATGATGGGCTGAGGACTCCGTTACTGGTTTGTGTGAATATGCCGTCAATTTGGGCGATTTGAGATAGTACATCGTCTCCTTTTTCGTTTGTTGCTGAAATTGGCGTTAATAAGCTGTCTTCCTTTATTGTGTAGATTTGTCCATAGAAGCCTCGGTTAACGTAATTTATCATTGTTGAGTAAACTTCGGTGTCATTGGGGTGGTCAACAACCACTAGGTAAGCTGTGTCTAAGTAAAAGATTTCATCCCATTGTTGAAAGAGGACCGCATCATAATATTCAGAACCGTTTTCAGTCCTTGGTTGTAGTTGACTTTTGTCCAGTTTGACGTGGTCCCATGGGTTACCTCCACCAAATACTATGTCGCCGTCTTCAGTGATATAATCAATGTATCCTAGCCAGCCAGCGTTTGAGACTTCAGTGACGTAGCTGTAGTTGTTTCCGT
>SOJY01000263.1 GCA_004376385.1 Candidatus Bathyarchaeum sp. | reverse complement strand
TAACAATTTCCATTTCCACACTTCAGTAACCCTGATTCGGTTATATCGTTTAGGTATTGAACCAACAGTTTATAGCTTAAATATGCTTGATACATAATGTGGGTTTTCTTGGCACCACTGTTAGTACTAACTACAGAAAGAATATTTGCTAAGATTTTTAGTCTACTTCTATGTTTGCCCATTTTCTTCACACAGAAAATTAAACAAAATTTTGGACAGTTTTGAGGAAATAATATTCAGTTACTTATTTCAGGAGGGGTTTATGTTCCTGTAAAAGTTTAACATAAAACAGAATAAAATATTGGTGTTTTCTTTGACTCTAGCGTTATTAGCAGTGAGATAATGCCACAAAACCATTCATGGGTCATTAATTGAGTATAGATGTTCTCCGCTCATAAATCCCTCCTGATTGGAGCGGATAAGAATCACACCGTGGAACCAAGTTTCAAGTGGCTGTGTATAATAATCCGCCATTATATAAACTATAAAGGTATGATTTTCTAGACTTTAAATACAGAAGTTAACTCTATAAAATTTCAATTGAATTTTCTATTAAAATGTTCTAACCGAGCAGTAATCACGTCAAAAAGAACCGATTGCTAACCGTTTGCCCAGTTCCAGGCTCTGTAACAATCTCTCCTTCATCCATAACAAGCAACCCATTCACAAAAGTCTTTACCGGCTTGCCTTTAACTTGCATCCCGTCAAAAGGAGAATACTTAGCTTTAGAGAAGAAAACCGAAGAATCAATCACATGTTCGCGTTTCATATCCACCACCACAATGTCAGCCCAACTTCCCTCATCCAAACACCCCCTTGCACTTAGATGAAATATCTTTGCCGGCTCTTCGGCGGTCAGTCTCACCAGCTCGGTCAATGACAAGCGACCTTCGTTAACCTGAGTCAAAAGAAGTGAGAGAGTTGTTTCAAGTCCAGGTATACCTGGTTTTGCTTCCCAAACAGAATTGACATTCTTTTCCTCAAGGGAGTGGGGAGCATGATCCGAAGCTATCACGTTGATGAAACCATGCTTAAGGGCACTCCACAGAGCGGAGACATCCTCTCGTGTACGCAAGGGAGGATCTGTTAGAGCAAAAGTTCCAGAGTGTCTATACTGTTCAGAAGACAAGAGTAGATTGTGTGGAGTAGCCTCACAGGTCACGGGTAAACCTGTTTTCTTGGCCATTAGAATGGCATTCAATCCCAGTGCTGAGCTTATGTGACAAAAGTGAACGTGAACGCCAGATTTCTTTACGATCTGAATAATACGTTGTATTGACTGAACCTCGGCTTCCGGAGGATGGGCATTCACATAAGCTTCCGTATCGATTCGTCCCGCCTTTTCCATTTCGTTTCTTTGTTCCTCAAGGATTTTCCGGTCTTCAGCGTGCACCGCAACAGGAACTCCCTTCTCCCTAGCCTCCCGAAATGCCGCAAACAGTAAATCGTCATTGTCAACGTCGATGCCCCCAATCCTGTTTGACAAGTAAACTTTGAATCCCACCGCCCCCGCTTTAACTACTTCAGTAATTTCTTCCAGTTTCTTGGGAAAAGCCGAGTTGAAAGCGACATTAACTAACACTCGTTTTTCGGCTAGTTTCATCCGTTCTTTAAGGGATAAAGAGTCCATTGTAACAGGTTTGTTGTTGGGCATGTCAACGACCAATGTTACACCTCCAGCTGCTGCGGCAGCGGTTCCTGTGAAGAAGTCCTCTTTGTAAGCTAGTTGCTGGTCTCGCAGATGTACGTGAGAATCGATGATGCCTGGAAGTGTTATGTGTCCTTTCAAATTAATTTTTGTTGAGGCGGGAGGGAGGTTTGTATCCTTAGCTATTTTGACTATTTTTCCTTTATCGATAGCGAGTCCTGCTTCAACAAGGTTTCCGCGGATACAGATTTTGGTGTTGTGAAGGACGGTGTCGACGGGCAAGAATACACCTTCAAGGAAATAAGCAGATGATAGCCCTTATAAGTTCATTATGCGACGAGTTTGAAGAATTCTTGTTCGGTTATCATTCCAGCAACTTTTTTCTTTCCAATCACAGGGAAGTGCAGCGAAAAATAGGAGGGAATGGTTATGATGTCGCTGCGGGAAACATGCCGACAAGACGTTTATTGTCGTCTACGCTGGGAATAACTCGTAGACCTTGACTGCGGAGAAGGGCTCTACTCGCCTCTAGCGTTCCATCTGGCACTCTTCACAGAGATAGGTTCCTTCAATTTCATCGCGGTTTTCGGACCAGCTGCCGCACCGTTCACAGTATCCTGCTAAAGGAGTAGATTCTGAACGGTCTTCATCTACTTCGGTTTCTCGTTCAATGCGGACTTTCTCTCGCATGTTTTCGAGAAGTTCAGGCGTTATAGCTAAAATGTCCTTGCTGGAGATTATCCCCACGAGATTTCCTTTGTATATGACGCCCATCCTTCGGACACCAAGTTTGCTCATTCGTCTCGCTGTTTCAGTTAGGATTTCATCTGGATCTACGGTAATCAGTGGCGTTGACATGACTTCCTTGGCGGGTAATTTGCTTGGTCGGATGTTCTTAGCTAAAACGCGTGTTACAAGATCGCTTTCGGTTATGATGCCGAGAGCTTTTCCATCTTTGCTAGTTACGATGATGCAGCCCAGTCCTCCATCGCTCATGAGTTGAGCTGTTTTGTCAACGGGTGTGTTTTCGGGGACGGTGACTACGGGACTGGACATGACGTCCTTAACTAGCATTCTGGTCCTTAATCCTATTTCAGCCATGATCCACCAACCTCAATATGACATGATTTGAAAGGACTATTAAATTCTTGCTGAGTTTAACGAGTGATGTCCTTCGCAAAATTCGTTTTATTCAACATTTTTAAAGGTTTTCATTAATCCAAAAAAGGCAACATGTACTATCAACATTAGACAGGTTTGCATACACAGTTAGTGGTATTCTTGTAATGCAAGCATCAACGAAAAGATCGAAAACGTGCACGCTGTTTTCAAGTTTCCTCTTTGTTCGCCACTAAACTTGAGACATTTTCTTTAAGTTGTGATGAGAGACTGATTAGCCTTTCAATTTCCTCTGTTCTCTTCCTGACAGCCTCTGCCACGAACTCAGTTACGCTTCTGTAACCTAAGTCAACCCTAGTCTTAACCAACTTTTTCACCTTAGCGTATAACCCTGAGGGTAGGTTCACCGAGTCGTATCCTTTTACAGGCAATATACCGTCACCAAATAGGAGCTGTAACAAACCTACCTTTTATGCCTTTTGATATTCAAATGAAATCAATACACAAAATAGTTTCTACTAATTAACCAAAGAAACTATGGGAAATAGGTAATACAGCATTAAATAGTAAAATAATCGTATTACATTATAGTCTTAATCCAACAATAGATAAATTCTTCCTACACGTAACATTACCATACATGAAACTAACTTTTTTAACAAATTTGAAGTGATATTACACTTATGAGCTCTCATGTATTTTGAATGACATTAACGAGCAACTGAAAAGTGGCGGGCCCGCGGGTTTCTATACCCAATTAGGTGCAGATACCTATTAGCTAATACGCGTCTGTAGACGTGTATGAGCAAATATTTGTCACCTCTACTTAAGGTTTTAAGCATACACAAATAAGGATCAATCCAATCGCAATTAAGAACATTGTTTCGGCACTAACTCGCAATATGCTTGCTGGAAGAAAGCTAGGGTTAACCGTCAAACCGTATGTTGCGTGCCCATCAGGCTTTGAACCCTCTGACGGGAGTTCGAATCTCCCCCAGGCTACCACACTTCTCTATTTGGTATCCATATCCCCTTTTTTTAGTCTGAGACTC
>SOJY01000114.1 GCA_004376385.1 Candidatus Bathyarchaeum sp. | reverse complement strand
GACGTAGGCTACGCTTTCTCTGGGTCCGAAAGTGATAAAGGGGCGTAGTATGACGACGGGGAGTTTGTGTTCCCAGTGGAGGGTTTGGGCCCACATGTCAGCGGTGGCCTTGGCTACCGCATATGTGCTGTGAGGGTGCAGGGGGTGTTGCTCGTTCATAGGTGTGTATTGCGCGGTACCGTAGACTTCGCTGCTGCTTATGTGGACTAGTCGGTTCACGTTGGGGTCTAGGCAGGCTTTGAAGATGTTGAGGCTTCCTGTGGCGTTTACCTCAGCTGTTTGGAGTGGCAATTGATAGCTTAGGGGCACAAAGGCTTGGGCGGCTAAATGCATTATGTATGGGTGCTTGTGAATTGCTGAGGAGACGGATTTGAAATCTCTCAAATCGCCTTGTATGAACCTTAATTTTTTGTTCTTTGGCAGATTGTCGCGTAGCCCCGTGCTCAAGTCGTCAAAAACTGTGACTTCAAATTGTTCTTTAAGCAGTCTTCGAACTAGGGTGCTGCCTATAAAGCCTGCTCCACCGGTTACCAAAACTTTCTTGTCCATTCAGAGCCACCGTGATAGTTTAGTTGTATAACTGTTTTTGGTTTATATGTGGGTTTCTGGAGGTAAATTCTGTGAGCTTGTTCTGTTTACGGTTGGCTGGTTTTCTTGGAGTATAGGTAGAGGAATATGGTGAGCCATGTGATGAAGATGATGTAACCTATAATGTAGTGAATTTGTCCTCCTACTTCGGCGCCGTAGAAGTAGTCGGTTATGAGTATGATGAGGACTCGCAGAACGTTCAGGACAAGTACTCCTGACACGCCGACTAGAGACCATGTTATTTTTGATTTTAGGTTGCCGGGTTCTTCGATTAGCAAGATTACTAGTATTATGGAAAAGATTAGGATGCTGGAAACGCCTACACAATACCAGTTAAAAACTGCTGTGATCGTTCCTCCTTGTATTGTGGGAAAACTGATTATGGGAAGATGATTTGGGAAGTAAACGGTTGCTTGGACGCCAAATGCGTTTAGAATGACTTGTATAAGGTATGCGAATTGAGAAGTGATAAGGGGGGAGAGATGGGGCTCTAACCATTCTGAAATGAAGGAACTTGAGGTTGCGGCTATGATTAGAAATATGGAAGAAGCCGTTTCTTTTAGGGCTGGAGCTTCGAAGAATGTGAGGCATAATCCAAGAAGGTAGATGGCGTAGTTTGCTGCTGTATAGAAGCTGGCAGAAGGAAAAAATGGGACTAGTGCGTAATAGATGAAAAAACTTCCGATTACTATAAGGAGACCTAAGGCTTTTTGCATGTGTCTCGCCGGGTGACAAAGCTGTAGCTTTTGTTTTTTGATTAGAAGGAGAATGAAACCGTATATGGGGATGATTATGGCGAATGGCCACGTAAGGTGGTAGTATGTGAGCAGTAGGAACGGGATGAAAGCCAGTAGGTAGAAGGTGTTGATTCTCTCTTTGAATGTGGACAGAACTGTGTAGAGTTTTAACATGGTTTCTTGTTTCCTCTAAGGTTTGGTCAATGCTTTCCTTAGTGTGGATGCCATGTATTCTAGCTCGCTTTGGGTGAGTTGAGGGGAGTTTGAGACGTAAAAACCGTTTTGGTTGGCTTCTTTGGCCACCGGACACTCGTTGATGTTGTATCCAAGGTGTTGGTAGGGTGGTTGTGTTGGTATAAAGGATAAGAGAGGTCTGGTTTCGATTCCTTGGTTTTCTAGGTATTCAACGGCTTTCTCTTTCTGTTTTCTTCCTTTTGTGACTATGCGATAAGCATAGTATACGTTGAATGCGTAGCTTTTTTCGGTGGGCAATTTTATTTCAAGATCGGCAAGTTGCTTGTTGAGGTATTCAACGTTTTTTCTCCTTTGTTGAATGTACGTATCCAGCTTTCGCATTTGTGCGATGCCTATTGCTGCATGGACATCTGACATTTTGTAGTTGTAGCCTAGGATTGGATGGTAGAATTTTCGGTGTTTGTCCATGCCGTGATTTCGAAGTATCCGCATTTTTTCGGCTAATTCTTCATCGTTTGTGAGTGCAATGCCTCCTTCTGCTGTGGTGATTATTTTGTCTCCGTAGAAGCTGAAGCAGGCGATGTGACCGAGGGATCCTGCCTTTCTGCCCTTGTATTTTGCTCCGAGAGCGTGAGCCGCGTCTTCAACTATGTAAATGCTGTGTTTTTCAGCGGTCTCCATGATGGGGTCCATGTCGATGGGATGGCCAAACATGTGGACGGGCAGTATGGCTTTTGTTTTTCTGGTGATCTTTTTTTCGATGATGGATGGGTTGATGTTTAGGGTTCTGGGTTCCACATCTGTAAAGATTGGTCTTGCGTGGAGGTAGAGTATGGGGTTGGCAGTGGATACGCAGGATAGGGGGGTGGTTATGACTTCGTCGCCGTTTTGTACGCCAATAGAGGCTAATGCTGTGTGGATGGCGGTTGTTCCGCTGCTGGTGGCTATTCCATATTTGGCACCGCAGTAGTTGGCGAATGATTTTTCAAATTCCTCAACTTTTTTGCCTTGCGTTATCCACCCGCTTTTCATTGCTTCTACCACCGCTTCTATTTCCTCATTTCCTATGTCGGGTTTTGCGATTGATATTTTCACGTTAGGCTTCCTCACAACAATGATTGATAAATGGCTTCCATTCTGTCAACGCAGTTTTCCCATGAGGCTTTTTGTCTGACTATGCGAATGCATCGTTCGCCGAAACGCTTTCTAGCATCCTTATTCTCTATAAGCTGTATTATTTTTTCTGCTAGCATTTGGGAGTTTCGTGGTGGAAATAGAAAGCCGTTTGTACCATTTTCTATCCATTCTCTGTTTCCAAGTATATCGGTAACTATTGGCGCAAGACCGCAAGCCATGGCTTCTAATAGGGAAACCGAGGTGGAGTCTATGAAGGGTGTGGAGACGTAGATGTCGGATGCAGCGAGATATTGTGCTACTTCAGGATGAGAGACTAACCCTACGAAACGTACATGCTCACTAACACCTAATGCATCAACCAGATTTCGCAGTTGACTTTCTAAGGGTCCAGCACCTTTGATTATGAATTTGACGTTTCCACATTTTTCTAATACGATCGGAATAGAGTGAAGTAAGCATTCTATATTGTAATGATTATTAAAGAGGGCCCTCGTGCTTATTATCACAGTGTCGTTTTCTTTGATCCCTAGTTTTCTCCGCACATTGGATCCATCTACGTCTGGGTTAAAGATGTTGAGGTCAACCCCGAATGGTATTACTTCGATTTTGTGTTGGGGAACTCCCGTTCTTATCCATATGTCTTTGAGGCAGTGAGCATCTACTATAATCCGATGTGCTTTCATGCTTGTCATTCTTGCGACGCTTCTTATGAGAATATCGGCGTCTGGAAGCGATAGCACCTCGACGCCCCAAGAGGTTAGTATGTATGGATGTCTGGTTAGGATGATGGGCAGACTATAGTGGTGTTGAACGTGAAGATGGATGAAGTCTGGGTTGATCCGTTCAAGAATTCTTACGATTTTTAAGCTGTTGGGTATGAATTGTTGTGCAAAATTGGTTTTGCGTAATGTTGGTAGAGCATACACCTGTATAGACTTCGGTTTGGGAGCAACCCAAGCTCGACTGTCACTTATTAAGGATATGTTGTAGCCTCGTTGAACAAACGCCTTCATCCATCGGTAGACATGGATGGAAAGAGGGCTCACGTGGCACACTGTTGCCTTTGTCAAGTGATCCAACCTTAACTAGGAATCTACACCGATGTCATCGTAGCATGAATAAGTTTGTCCTTCTTAAAATTATAGTATAGCTAGGTTGCCTTGTTTTCTAGTCTTTTTTTGGCTTTTTGGATTATGCGGTTGTATTCTTCTGTGCGCGCGACGTATTATAATAATAGTAATTTGTTGGGCATGTACGTGTAGATGACGAATAAAGATGTTGGTTGCACGCATTTTATAAGAAACTAAAATATCTCAAACTTAACCTATTGTCCTGGAACAGATGAAAATGACGGAAATGGATGCAGCGCGTCTTGTCAGGGGATCTGCCTATCTTGCTACACAAAGTGTTGTTACTACGATAATAGGTGCGGTTGCTTTGGCTTTCATCGCTAGAATCCTAACGCCGGTGGAGATGGGCGTAGCTGTCGCCTTAACTCTCACTGTGGGGATGGCCCAAGTGTTGTCTGATCTTGGATTCAGCGGGGGATTGACAAAATATGTGGCCGAATATAGAGGGAAAGGAGTGGATTACACGTTTGTGTCGTTTGGGGCGGTTTTGATGAAAGTGTTAGTGGCTGGTTCTGCAACCGCCCTGTGTGTTTTGACGGCTCCTTGGTTATCGGGATCTTTGTTAAAAAGCGGAGAGTACGCCTTTCTATTTCAGTTGCTCAGCGTATACCTTCTAACCTCTTGCTTGAGTACCACAGTTAATCATCTTCTTTTGGGGGTGAACAAAATAAGAGAGATGGCGATTCTGAACGTAATACTGGCGTTTATAGGGAAAATGTTTGCCGTAGGTTTTTTATTGTGTGGATTTGGATTGGTTGGGCTTGTCATTGGCTGGATTTTAGGTGGGTTAGCTTACATAATTCTGGGTGCCTTAATTATAGTAAGGAATAAGTATGTTAGAACTCATCCAATCAAAGATGTTATCCCTTATCTAAGGATGTTAGCAAGGTTTTCATGGCCGCTTTTCTTCACCAACATTGTCGTCTTCCTTTACAGCTGGTTTGACCGGGCTTTATTGCTTGCCTATCTACCGTTGAGCGACGTTGCCGTTTATGGCGTTGCCCTTCAAGCCTTCGGTGTACTCTCTTTTATACCTGTGGCCTTGAGCACTACGTTGTTTCCTTATTACAGCGAACAGCATGGAAAGGATGAACAGCAGAAGATTGTGGCAGGCGTACATGGGTCCTCACGTTACATTGCGCTGCTCTATACGCCGCTTGTCTTGGGGCTTATGGCCACCGCAAACCCTGCCATCACGCTTTTTGCCGGGTCAACGTATGCAAGCGGTGACGCAATCCTCGCCATTCTATGCCTTTTTGGCGGACTCAGCGGCTTGGCCGCTTCTTTGGGGGGTTTACTTCTTGTCTACAACATGACCCCGACTGTTCTTCTAATAAATATCGCCTCGGTTATGGGTAGCATGGTTTTGTTACCCGTATTTTTGCCTTCGTTTGGTGTTATGGGTATGGCTATTATCAAAGGAGCTGCTATGATGATATCCCTTGTTCTGACAGTTATCGTCCTCCGGAAGCGTATACCGATAAAATTTGACAAAGAAGCAATATGGAAAAGCTGGGTAGCAGCCATCGTTATGTTTGTAACTGTATGGTTTATAGAGCGTATACATTTTAGCTCATATCTGTTACCCATGTACATCGTTGTAGGAGGAGTCACGTACGCGCTTGCCTCAAGACTTTTGGGAACTGTAAATGAGAACGATATAAAACTCATCCAAAATCTCCTTGGCAAAAGGGTAACCTTCATAACAAATATCCTAGAAAAAGTTCTTGTCTAATTGGTTGGCATGTTGCTCTATAGGTGCATAGAGGAGTTGAAACGCGCATTCACAGAAATTCATAGGTTAATTTATTTTACTCATTAACTTTCACTAATTATTCTTTGTAGTAGAATATGCAGAGTTTTTCTTTGTCTTGATAGTGGGAAACTCGCTTTGGTAGTGGAAGAGTCTTGAGGCCATTCTGTGTAGCTTGTGATTTAATGTTGTCGTATTTTTCTGTTCCTATTCTTGGTTTTTCTATGATGAAGTAGGCAGTTGTGGCGTTGTTGATCTCCATGGCTTCAACTAGGGTTTCGTTTGATGGGTTTTTCTTCATTTCAATGAATAGTGCTACTCCCTTTGGATTTACGCTGGAGAAGTAGTAGGCTTGCGGGTTACCAATTCCTACGATCATTCCTCCCGCGTATATGAACCATGAGTCGCAGATTACGATGTACGTTTCGTTAGTGATTTCTTTAATGTACTTTGCTGCTTCTAGCTCGTATGAAGTCGTCTGTAGGGGAGCCCAGTGTGGGTAAGCATAGTATACTGAGACAGTAACCCAACCAGAAAGAATTGTAAGAACCAAGAGGTACGCTGAAACTGATCCTAAGCTTACACTGTTAACAAGGCGACTTCGCGTGAAAGCTGAAGATACTTTGGAGAACATGCGTGTGGAAGATGTTTTGCGCAAGAACGCTACGGTGTTTTTGGACATTATGATGAAGAGGGCGCGTACTTTTTGGATGCCAGCTCCGATTATGAGAGCTGTGAATGAGATGAGGAGAAAGTCTCTGAACAGCCAAAGTCTTTCAATCTCGACGAAAGGAACGTTGATCATGAATAGTTTTACGATTCTGTCGCCAAGTATGACCGTTATCAACGCTAGAGAGAGAAACAACATAGATGGACTGATGCTTCTCTTGGGTGATTTTTTCACACTTGCTATTAGAACGTATGTTAATCCGATGAGACCGAGAAAGGTAGGTATTCCGAAGATCAGTGTGGTGATGTATGCCTCGCGTGATATAAGGTCGAAGTAGCTTCCAAGGAGAAAAGATAAAACCGTCTCCACAAACGGTCGTTCGTAAAGTTTCTGTAAACTGAAAGATGTGTTTGCCCAAGGGTAGAAAAAACTGCGGTAGGCTAAAGCGAATGGCATGATGCTGGCACAAAAGACGAGAGCAAGTAGCAACATGAATCTTGCACTTACTGGCGAACTAGCTTTTTGTTTTTCATACATTTTAACGCTATATGCTAGTATAAGAAAGCATAGCGCTATGGTTCCCGCTAAGTAATGGGACAGAAATGAGGCGAAAAAGAATGCTGCAACCGGGAAAAGGTCTTTTACTCTATTTGAGTTGATGTATTTCAAGAGAGAATATGTAAAACAAAAGAAGAAAAGGTAGCCTAAACTATTTGATATTGATACGGCGCCCCAAAGGATATTGGTTGGAAACAAAGAAATTAGAAGACTTGACAGAATTGAAATTTTCTCGCTTGCGCCCAACGTTTTAGAGACCATGAACGCAATTATAGGAACAAATACCCCCCACAACAGGGGTATGAGTAGTAGGTGGCTCCAGTAAACATCAACACCGAACATGCGAGCGAATGTCACGCTGAAGGCTGTTTGAAGATTCCCTCCTCTAAACAAAACATATATTTTTAAGGGAATGTTCTCCAAGGTCCACCCAAACACGTGAAGAATGGTGTTATCAAACACGAGTCGAGTTCTGCCTAGCATCTCCTGCTGGACGCCCACGTTGCCTGCAGGAAAAATAATGACCATAAAGATGTGGGAGAGAATTGAATGGATAATAATGAAGAAGAGCTTGTAATTGACCTTGTCGGAAGAAAGAATTACTCCGAGCAGAAGAAAGGTAGTAATAAAGAATGCAGGAATGAACAGAGGATGGATGATTTCCCATACAGTATGCACTTCGCCGGATCGTGAGATGAAGAGTAAATAGAACGAAACAACAACCATGAACAAATAGGAAGACCTAAGAATGTGTAAACGTGTAGGAAAAGTCGCTTTTGTCTTAGCATGTACCCTGTAACCTTGCTGCGAGTTTTTTATTTCTAATCTGTTGACAAGAGAACACAAAGTGGTGACTATAGTGAGGACTATTGTCACTCTTATGGCATCAAGATTATAAGCAATCATGACTGCCCAGCCTACTAAGCCTAAAAGAACCAAAAGTAGCAAATTTCCGAGCGTAAACCTCAAGAAGAGCTGATTTTTTTTGAAGAACACACGACCTAGGAAAATTCCATTTATCAAGAAATAGGTTAAAGAAGCCATAGTTCCTATCAATGGCAAGCGAATAGCGGTTAGATTTGCAAAGATTACGAAAATTGTGGTATAGGAAATCACTGTAAACCAGAGATTCTTGTCACATGCAATCGATTCTTCCAATTTCGGAAATTTCATTTTCTGTTCGACCTCAACAATCGACTTGATGGCTAATTCATTTCTAAAGCTTCGTCGTTTTAGCAGATGTACAAACTCAATGTTGATGGACACACGCATCTGAAATCATTTGATTCCCTTGATCATCGATAGTGATTGGAATTTCATTTCTCCTTCTACTAATCATCATTCGCGTATCTCCTATTGGACTATAATTTTTTCAGGCGAGTAGAAAAATGTTGGCTTCGCTGACCTGGTAGTCATTTTTCTATTCGACCGATCGAGCACAATGGCGTCTTCCTGAAGATTCTAAGCGCTGGTATTTCCTTGCCAATATCAATATATAAATCGGTCTAAACAGGTTGAAGAATTTGCGCAAAAAATTTGTCTGATATTTAATAAAGAAAAACTTCCAAACAACGCTGAAAATTTTATTGATGTAATAGCCATGTAAAGTTGTTAATATTATATGGAACGCATAAAAATCAACTGAATCAATAGCAAAAAATCTTTCCAGCATACTAATGATATCATTTTCTTCAAATGATCTCAAATGAGCGAACTCGTACCTGCAATTTTCATATGAAGTAAGATCCTCCCTATACGGAACACTGAATAAAGTATGCCCGTCCTTCTTTGATACTCTACGAATTTCTTTTACTACTTCACTTGGATACAAAGTATGCTCCAAAACTTCTGTACAGACAATAATGCTAAAGCTGTTACTGGCAAAGGGTAAATGTTCAGCCACACAATTGACTGCCTCTAGTTTTTTCGATTTCATTCTTCTACAATATACGATTGAAATATCTGACCCTATGGCGTTATCCGCTCCGAGCGTTTCTAGCAACAATCCGTCTCCGCTACCTAAATCTAGAACGCGTCCTTTTTTCGAAGGTAAGATTCTAATCGAAAAATCTATTCTTCTCTGGCGGGTACCCATCTTTTCTAGCACGCTGTCTAAAGCCCTCGCTTCATAACATCTTTTGAATCTTTTCCAAAGGTCCAAAGAGCTAAGCCCCCCTCTACATCAAAAGAGATATCAGTGCATCAAATATGTGTCCCTCATGTCGAATGTACTTCCTGTTTTCATTTGACTTGAACTTGAACGAACCACCGCTGTTCTTCAGGTTGTGTATCACATATTCAGCGATTCTAATTGCTCTATTCTTCACCGACAAGGCCTTAGAAAGTTTGCAGAAAGCCCGTATTCCCGAAGCGTATCCCCATAATCTTGTCTCAGAACTGTGCAAGCCCAATCTCAATAATAGCCAGTATATGAGAGAGGATTCCTTATTTTTTTCTTTTCCATACCCCCACTTGTCATACAAATTAGACCAATAAAAGTTTCCCGCCTTAATCAATCTGTTATACATCTTCTTTCTACAAGAAGGAAAAGAAAAATAGATATCACACAAACCTTCTATAGTATACCCTGTATGTAAGTTATCGACAATTCTAGCTCTAGTGCTATAATACCACGAACCGTCTTTATTTTGCTTCCTCAGGACATACTTCAGAGCATTCATTGACAACTCTTTGTAAGTAGGACGTTTAACACAGAGATATAATTTGGACAGAAAACCACTGGCCAAACTAATTGCATTTATCACCGGAAAGCGAAACGAAGGGTGATTTGCATAATAGAACCAGACTCCTTCATCTTCTCGGCAAATTCCATTCTCCTCTACTATCCAGTTTCCAGTACTTTCAGCGATTTCCAAATATTTTTTTTTATTCGTAGCGTCCCATAGAGAAAGAAAGAAATTACCAGCAAAGACCGTTGTAGTGAGATAAGATAAATCCCTTGGTGCATCTTTCCAGCCCCATGGCAATCCAAAGGAGGAATTTCTATAGCTTTTGTTTTCGTTTCTTATCAACCACCTTGCACATTTTTTAGCTAAATCTAGAAACTCCTCATTTTGGGTATATTGAAATAGTTTTGAGTATCCGTCACCCCAAAAAGAATACGCCTCAGCATAATGGAATCTTTCATTTGGTTCATACTCGTCAAAACCAAAACCAATATTGTTCCCATTGTATTGTTTTCTCCAATTATGCAAATCGATTACTGATTCAAACAGCGAACATTTTAATTTGGCTATGTTCATTTTTATCTCATACCACATGTGGATTTTGACTTCGCTTAGAAGAGTTCTTCATATACTTTGCAGAGTTTTTTTGACGTAAAGGCCCAGTTATATTTCTCCAAAACGGCCTTTCTTCCATTCTTACCCATTTTCGCCAATTCCTCTCGTTTTTGAGAAACCTCAATTATTCTCTCTGCTAACTTTTTTGGATTTCCAGCTTCAAAAACAACACCACATCTCGTTTCCTTTACTATCCTTTTAAGCGATGAGACATCACTAGCTACAATAGGTTTTTGAAGATACATGTACTGAGTGAGTTTATGAGGAAAAGATTTCTCGGTTTGTCTGGTCTTATGATAAGGAATAACGCATAAATCACTCGTCTTCATAAAGTGGATGGCCTTTTCGAAGGAAACCCAACCTGTAAAAGTGATATACTCTTGTAGTTCAAGTTTTTTGCATAGTCTCACAAGTTCTTTAATGCCGCCGTTCCCTACAAGTAGCAGATGGGCATTTGGTACTCTATTTATGATAGACGGTATTGCCCGCACCATTGTGTCCAAGCCTCGATGTTTTGACAAACCACCAACGTAGCAAATCACAAATCTATCACTGTATCCAGCAATATTGTCTTTGATCATAATCTTATCGAGTACATCTGTGTCTGCTGTGTTCGGAATGACTTCTATTTTCTCCAGATCTGTTCCTATACTAACAAGTCTTTCTATTTCTTCTTCAACAACTACAAGAATTCTTGTTGACATATTAACACAGACTCTTTCTTGTATTTCCAGAAACTTCAACAAAACTGGTGCAAATAACTTTACTACCCCTCTTATAGTCGACAAAAAATATGCAGTATAATCTTCATGCATATCAAAAACTACCGGCTTCTTCACTTTTCTACCTGAGACACAAGCAGCTAAAGCAAAAGGTAAATCATGAACGTGCAATGCGTCTATGTTATACTTTCCGCATATTTTCAAAATTACAAAATATGCAAGATAATAGTAAAAGAAATCCGCAAAGAATCCGATCAAAGGTAATTGCCGAAGAGTGTTGACTCTAAATACATGCACGCCATGAACAAATTCTTCCCTGCGTTGTTCTTTACCCATTCTTGTAATCAAAAACACTTTATGCCCACATGAAATTAACGCTCCAGCTTCCTTTTCCACACGAATGTCTGGGGGATATGTATGATCAAGTATCATCAAAATGTTCATTTCATCATTTCCCAATCTATGCACACAGTGAAAAAGGATATATTTCTATCTTATGATATTTCCACAGCATCAAAAATAGCCTCTATGAATTCATCCTCCATATAACTCCCAGCAACCCACCAGAAACCAATGTAAACTGACGAAGGACGATACGAATAAACCTTCTCCCAGTCACGAAGAATATCCCACTCGATTGTAGACCATATTCTAGGCTCAACTACTACGCTCTTTCTGTATTTTCGATAACTAGCTCCAAGTCCAATATCCTTCCATCCCAAGTCCGAAAAGCTTAATCCCAATGCTACATAATTGCTCTGGTTTGTACTGTCCTCCACCCAAACATGCAGCCTTCCTTCCCTATGAGTGTGGTTGATAAGGTAAAAACTAAAGCTCAATCTATTTGGCATCCCAAATACAGATTGACCTAGTTTAATAATTCCAGGATGCTCTCCAATTGATGTCGCCTTACCATAGACAGAGTAATTCCCATGAAGCACATTTTCACTCTCACTGTGAAATACTACATTTCCTAACGTTTCAATTGACCAGAAGCTAGGTGTGTGCCAGTCATACCAGCTCTCAAAGTCACAGTTAAATAACAATGATGCACGTTCCTCTATTCCACCTAAATCCGATATTCGGAATACATACCTGTCACTTATGTACGATGTACCTGAAACAAAAACGCCACAAGGATCACCAAAATGTCGCCAAAAATTCGACATAGCCGATTGTGTTGCTATAAAATAAGTGTACTCCGCGGGCCAGGTACGCATAAAACTTCCTAGTAAAGCCACCGTTTGTGAGGGTTTGTTACTCTCAATCGCTGCAATTATTTCGTCAACTTGGCGACGCATTGTACTGCTTGCTACAAAATAATGCGCTTTTCGGTTCTCGGCACCAACATAGGACCCACCAATCGTCGAGAGACGCAACTTATCAATCACAATATATGAATGCCCACGGGCATCTTCGTGGATGAACTTGACTATGTCCAGCTCGAATGTAGTAGGTTGTATCCCTTTGTATACGCTTACAGAGTATGCTTCAATGACATTCGCGATGACCAAGCCGGAGATAGATAGGATAAGAAGCAACTCTCCAAGAGGGAAACGTATTGAAAATCTTCTAGAGAATAACCTACGGACAAAAAGTTGTTTTCGAACGGTATCGTACACATTTAGTACTGACACAGCTGCAAAGATGAGAAGAAGGAAATAGCTTACTTTCAGCATTCTTGATGGAGAGACCGGCACATTGATCATGAAGAACCTTGATATTCTGCTGTCGACCTCGACAATCAGAATTAGTGCGAAAAGGTATGTGACAAGTGCTGGATTATGGCTTTCCTTTCGTCGCCATAACATAGCTACTCCAAGTAACCCGAGGAGAAAGACTGAAAGGCTCAGAATTGTTTGCTGCACATTAGTTTGGGATGAGAGGATCTCTCCAAAGACTACGTTCCATATGGCGTCAGGTAAGTTTTCGCGTACCATATCTCCTATTATAGAAAGGCTAAAGTAGGATTTATCAGGGTAGAAAGCTCCCTTACCTACAAAAGATAGTGGCAACAAGAAGACGCATATTAAAAATGCCAACGCAAATGAAACCCGACTAAAGGTTTTTCTCTTCAGATATTGTTTATAAGCTATTGCTAGAATGAGAAACGAAAGGGTCAACACAGCCATTGTTGGATGAGAAAAAGCAGCAGCTAATGCAGCCATCAAAGTCAACAGGGCGTATCTCTTCGCGTTCTCTGTCAAATAATTCGCTAGACAATATAGTTGGAAAAACGCAAAAAGGAAAGCTAAGTTATTTGCTGCATGCCAAGATCCCCCAAGAATTTCACCGAAGTATGCATACGATAACATAGCTGAGAGAACTGCAATGCCTTTTCTCTGCGTCATCTTAAAGGAAATTCCGTATGCCAAGCACGGCATGAATAAACCCCAAAGCGCTGGAATAAGTGAAATGTGAACCCAGAAAACATCGAGACTAATCATTCTAGCAAATACTGCGGTGAGTACGTTTTGAGCTACGTACCTCAGTGCCGTATACAAGGCAGTGATAGGAAGAGGTAGCCCCAGAGGATTGTAAGTCCAAATATAGGGATAAAGATATACATGTCCGGTATTGTAAACCCACCGAGACATGGCGAGGTGGAACCAAGGATCGTGTAAGGGGGCTAGAGCATAGGCAAAGGGCATCATCAAGGTAAGGAAAGCATGAACCGAAATAGAAAATAGTTTAACATTTACATTTATCCTACTGGAAAGGACAAGACTGACTAACAATAGAGTTGCAACGGAATAGAAAAGCATAAATCTTGGGTCTAGCGCTTCCCATATAGATCCACATAACTCTTTCCGTGAATTTATCAGAAGAAAGAAACAGAAAATAGCCACCGCGAAGTAGGCGAGATACAAAACATGTTCTTCCCCAACGTGCTCGCGCATCCTCATTGAGTTGCTATTTTGTTCACTTTTTATGCTCTTGCGTCTCCAAAGTTTGTTTGCGCCATATCCTAGGGCGGAGATTAAGAATAGAAGAATGACTGTAGTAAGCTCATTCAGATTGAAGCAAACAAGCAGCGACGTACC
>SOJY01000191.1 GCA_004376385.1 Candidatus Bathyarchaeum sp. | reverse complement strand
TCCATCACCAAAATCCCACGAATAAGCAACAATCGTACCGTCAGGATCATAACTTGGACTCGCATCGAAGGTCACTGTCTCTTTTTTGTCAAGGATTGTCGCAGATGCAGTTAAGTCGGCTACTGGCGGCCTGTTTTTCACAGTGATTGATGCCTTTTTGCTGCCTGCTGCACCATCATCGTCGACAACCGTAAGGGTGACGAGGTATTCTCCATCATCCACATACGAATGGCTCGCATTGACTTCTGAACCATGATTTCCATCTCCGAAGTTCCAGAAGTAACTTGTAATATAACCGTCTGGGTCGTAACTGGCAGAAGCGTCGAAGTCTATGACTTCGCCAGTATAAACGGTGGACGCCGAGGCACTGAAATCAGCTATTGGTGAACGGTTTGGAACTATAATCGTGTAGCTGAAAGTGGACGTTTTATCATTGTTTTCTGCGTTGTCGAAGGCTTCTACAAAAAATTTGACGGGGGTGCCTTGGCTCTGCCCGGGGATAGTGGCCGTCCACAACCCATCTTGCATTGTCATATCTAGGAAGGACCAAACGGTATTGGTTGTATACCATAGGGTGACATTCTTGAGTCCACTGGCTTCTGGGGGTTCGGTCACGGTCGCTGAGACTGTGACGGCTTGGTTGGGGTTCGGTGAGTTGGGAACTTGAAGAACATTAGAGATGACGGGGGGAACAAAATCGCCTACTGTATATGAAAAAAGTCCTGAAACGACAGAGGTTCCAATTATGTCAGAGGCATAGACCTTGTAGTTCACTACAGTAGTGTAAGGTTGGGCTGGAATACCAGCGACGTAAAATCCGTCATCCAGACTCATGGTTACGTTAATCCAGCTGGCAGATTCGATTTGATAGCTCAGGATAACAGAATCAATATCAGCACTCCCCCTGGTGACTTGAGCTGCGATCGTTACCGACTGATCATAGTTGGGAGTCTCAGGGGACCTCACCATGCTGACAATTTCGGGGGGGCGGACAGGCACAAGAGAGAAGACCATATCATTGTAATCCCTGTCAAATCCTCCGAATTTGTTTTCGAAACCTATCAGAAACATGCTTGGAGCGTCCAAATTTACGTACACCTGAGCGTGCTGCTCAGGATAATCAGGGTTTCGTTCATGTTCTGTGAAATATCTGTTGTAAGGAGTGAGCAGTGATATGCCGAATTGGGTATCGCTCTCAAAGTACTTGAATACAGGCGGGACTACGTATCCGCCTAAAGTTCCGGTTGCCCCTTCTGGTCCGGTGAAAATCGTCTGAAAGTCGCTTGTTTCAACTGCATAATAGCTTAGCTCGTTTTGAGCATTGTAGCCAGCGAATTCGGCGTATAATGTGATGTTGTACATGCCTGGAGAAAACGTTTCAATGTCTGCGAGGGCAATATTGGTGAATCCCAAGTCGTTGAGAACGTCTGCTAGGGTAGGTTCTGAATCAACTGCAGCTGCTGAAAATATCATAACTGGGGCTGAAATCAACAAAGAAATCAGCGTTAGAGTGACGAGAGAAGGAAGTAGCCGTTTCATTTTTTTCTCTCTTTTTTCAGAGGTTTCACTCTTGTTTTTGTTTAACCGGATATCTGCAAAATAATGAGACATGTGCGGTTGTACTCCTGACTTGCTATATTCTTGATATTTATTTTATCTCTTTAAATAAAGGCAATATTTCCCTGAGTGTAATATTCCTATTCCTGAGCGCACATGTCAAAGCATTCTAGGGATAAATGCTATGCAGCAAAAAAGCCATTTTTGATAATTGAGAGGTGTTGAGCGTCAATCATTAAGAGGTGTTATCGTAAGGAGTTAAATCTCCTTTATTTTTTATTATTATTTCGACTGAACACGTGTTTGTTGTGTCTCAAGATGGCACATATCCATTTTCGACTTGTGACTTTTAATACCTGTTTGTCAAAACAGATAATGGAGAAAAATAATGGACCCGCACGAAGCCCGATGGGAGATCATACAAGCGCTGCTTGAAAGTTTTCCATCATTAAAGGAAAAGACAATTGAATACCTGAAAGATCAGTGATTCTGCGACAGTTGACGGATAATGAATCTTAAGTGTGGATTCATAAATTATTAATTAGCGAATCTGAATTTTTAATCGTATAGGTGTTATATTTGAGCGAGATTCCTCCAATTCCAGAAAAAATAAGCACAAGAAAGGTCATTGTTTATAAATCTCGTGTCGACCCCACAATAGTTAAACTTACTGCAGAGAAAATGAGGTATAAATTGTTCACCAAGTCCGGTTTTTCGAAGCGCAGACCTGAAGAGATAAGGGTTGTTTCGGTTGACAAATACTACGAACCATACATTCTTATCGATGCAAATTATAGCATAAAATATTTTAAGAAAAGAGTTTACGTCCTTGATGTTGACCCCGAAACTGAGGAGGTGAAAATTTCAGGGGAGTCGTACAAACCTGAAATAGATGCTAGCGTCTCAGGAGAAGCTGGGGAATCTCGTAAGGTAATCAGATTAGAGGCAGAGATGTGGTTTTGTTATCAAGACAAAGCGTATCTGGTGCTTGATAGAGAAGGGCGAGAAATTTCACCCGATCAGGTTCCTGCTGCTCCCTCTGAAGACAATCCTGAGAAGATACTGAAGGAGTTCAGCAAAAAGACGGGGATAGTTCAGGGTTCTCCTCAAAAGGAGATAGAGTTGATTAAAGCTAGGATCGTCAAGAGGCCTTCAGATATAGCCAAAGTTGAAGAGGAAGTCTTTCACATTTCTGAGCACGCTGTGATTTACAGCCCAATATATGAAATCACTTTTCGAAATGTCGGCACTAACGAGGAGAAGCTCATCAAAATCGATGGTGTCACCGCAAAAATTGTCTCTTAAAAAAGAAGCATTGATTATAATCTGCAAGGAAGAACCTGTTTAGCGTAGAGCCGTTAAATTGGCTTTAGTTTTCCTCATTTGTTCCTAATAGGTCTGCAATGTCCTCGTATTTTTTTAGGTATTTGTCGCCTTTGGCGGTTGTTCTGTACGTGTTTTTTCTGTTTTCGTTTTGGACTTTGAGGAGGCACAGTTTGGTTAGAAAGGAAAGGTACTCGTTTAGTTGCGCAAAGCTTAGGTTTGCTCTGTACATGATTTGGGTTTTCAGGCATCCGTCTTTGGCTATGGTTAATATTTCTGCCATTATGTATAGTCGGTCCCTGCGTTTGTGTTTGGTTTCCAAGTTAGTAACGCTCTCTAAGTTTTTTCTATATCTTTCGTCTATAGTAAAAGTAAAATTGGATAAATAAAAAGCGTGTTTCCGAAGTGTGCATATTCCCGTAAGAGGAATATAATGACATGTCGATTGTAGTTCTTTGTAGAAAAACTACGTAATGCTTATAAAGCGAAACCGTACTCCGCTGTTTAAACAGGAATGATCCTCAAGGCGATTGATTTGAGTAGGGAAAAAATGAAACGCCGTGCCTTTCGTCTGCGCGTCCTAATCGGCAATACCAAAAACAAGAAGGCTAAACAAGAAGTCATTAAGGAATATGTTAGTCTCATAACGCAAATGAGCCGAAACAACTAATCTCTGATTTAGATTTTTACGGTAACTTTTCATTTTTTAGTTTTCTTTTCCAAAACAGGTAAACTTTGGTCTGTGTCAGGAAACCTAGTATTCGAAGCATCTTCGCCAACTTCTCGATGTCTGCGGCGTCTACAATGGCTTCGTATTCTTCTTTGTTCAGGAATGCTTGTCGGGCACCCGCGATTCTTTTTCGGTAGATGCCTGAAACCTTTTTGAGAAGCATTTTAACTTTGTCCACTTCTTTTTCTGTCATGTTTTGCAGTTTGTTCATGTTTGTTCTTTCTGAAGTGAGGAAGACTG
>SOJY01000181.1 GCA_004376385.1 Candidatus Bathyarchaeum sp. | reverse complement strand
ATTCGAGGCTACAAACCCAATACTGAGCCACATCCACTTCAGATTAAAAAGGCTGTTAAACTACTCCTCAACGCAGAGCGCCCCATGATTCTAGCGGGAGGAGGAGTGAATCTTTCGAATGCTTCCCCTGAACTGTTGCAAATTGCCGAACTTTTGATGATGCCTGTGACGACAACGTTCATGGGAAAAAGCTGTTTCCCCGAAACTCATCCATTATCCATGGGAAACATAGGCATGCACGGGACCCAATTGGCAAACAAGATGATTTTGGAAGCTGATGTTTTGCTGGCGGTTGGAACAAGATTCCAAGACAGAAGCACAGGAACGTTGGATGATTTCTGTCCCGACGCAAAGATAATACACATTGACATAGATGCTGCGGAGATAGGGAAGAACGTTGACGTTGATGTGCCGATTGTTGCTGACGCAAAACTGACACTGAAGCTGATTCAGCAGCAGCTAGTTCATAAAATAAAGAAGCGAGAGGACACTCTATGGTTCAACAGGGTCAAAGAAGTCAAAGAAAAGTTTCTAAGCGAGATGGACCTTGGCAAAGGCGACTTAACTTCTCCAAAGCTGCTAAAAGAGCTTCGAAAGCTTCTTCCAGAGAAGGCTATCATTGCCACAGAGGTGGGACAGAATCAGATGTGGGCTGCTCTTCATTTCCAGACAATCAAACCTAGAACGTTCATCAGCTCAGGAGGACTAGGAACAATGGGCTTTGGTTTCCCTGCTGCTATCGGAGCTAAAGTAGCATGTCCTTCATGTCCAGTTGTGGATATCGCAGGGGATGGAAGCTTCAGAATGACAGAGCAGGAGCTTGGAACCTCAGTTACCGAGGATATACCTGTAGTAGTGGTTGTGCTTAACAATTCGATGCTGGGAATGGTGGCTCAGTGGCAACGGCTCTTCTATAAGAGAAGATACTCTGGCGTGAAACTGGGAAGTGTTCCCGATTTTGTCAAGCTGGCTCAGGCTTACGGCGCCGAGGGTGTTCGGGTTGGCTCATTGAATGAGTTCGCTGATGCTATGAAAAAAGCTTTAAAGACTGAAGTGACCACGGTCATTGATGTTCCAATCTCCCCGGAGGACGATGTGTTTCCGATGGTTCCGCCGGGTAAGGGTCTGAAAGACACGATTGCGGGGATGTAAGCCATGGCACAAGAGCATAATCACATAATTTCTACAATCGTTGAGCATAAGCCCGGAGTTTTGTATAATGTCTCGAATCTTTTCAGGTGTAGAGGCTTTAACATAGACAGCATTTCGGTTGGACCCGCCGAAGAGGTGGGTTTGGCTAGGATGACAATAATGGTGAGGGGAGACGACAGAACTATCGAGCAGGTGGTCAAGCAGCTGAACAAGTTGATTGACGTCATCAAAGTTACTCGATTGTACCCAGAAAACATTGTGACAAGAGAATTAGCCATCATCAAAGTAAATGCCCTAAACACGAAGTCTCGCTCAGACATCATCAACTACGTGGACATCTTTAGGGCGCGGGTGGTCGACGTTTCTTCAGAGTCGTTGATGATGGAGATTACCGGAACCTCGGATAAGATAGATGCATTTATCAGTTTAATGAGACCTTTTGGAGTAAAAGAGGTAGCCAGAACTGGTATAACTGCGCTCTCAAGAGGAGCCAAATCAGTTAAAATTGACGAATAAAATTTAGGCCCACACACTATCATTAGTAACAAAACCCTAAAAACCGGACAAAAAACAAACAACAATCAAATACACAAACCAGCAATACCCCCATCAAAAATGGACAAATTTTCCATAAAATATTGAAAGCCAACATAAAGGAACAAAAAAATTCCTATATGAGAATGTAGCAAAGAAAGCGAGGGGGAGGGAAGAAGCCCCAGATAAAATCGATCACATAATATTTTTTTGAGGTTTCTTAAGATTGTCTATCAGGTCTTAAGGACCTCACTGTTTTGCCTGCTCTCCACATTTCAGAATTTCCCATAGCTTCTAATTCTTTGGCCAATTTCTTTGCATAATCGGATTCTGCACTTTTTTCAAGGACAATTTTCACTTCTTCTCCTGAAGCTACCAGTTCATAAAGCGAATCAAATAGAGGTTTTGCACTATCCCTGAATCTTTCTTTCCATCTAAGTGCTCCTATTCTTGCAGTCTCGCTGCAATTGTTGTACATCCAATCCATTCCGTTCTGGTCAACTAACCTGATTAAACTTTGAGTTAATTCTTCTACGGTTTCATTGAAGGCTTCACTGGGACTGTGACCATTTTCCCTTAGACAATTATATTGTGCTTCCATTATTCCTGCGAGTGCTCCCATTAGAACTCCTCTTTCTCCCGTTAGGTCACTGTATACTTCTTTTTCAAATGTGGTTGGGAATAGGTAACCTGAGCCAATGGCAATTCCAATGGCTTTTACTCTATTTTCAGCCCTACCTGTGAAGTCTTGATGGACTGCAAAACTGCTGTTTATTCCACTGCCTGCCAGAAAATTCTTTCTTACTGATGTTCCAGATCCTTTTGGTGCAACCAAAATAACATCAATGTTTTGTGGAGGAACGACCCCTGTAAGTTTTCTGTAAACTATTGAAAATCCATGTGAAAAGTATAATGCGTCTCCCTCTTTAAGAGTGGGTTTGATTGTTGGCCACAATGCTTTCTGTGCAGCATCAGTTAGTAGATACTGTTTGATGGTTCCTCTTTGTGCAGCTTCCTCTAGTGAAAATAGTGTTTCTCCTGGAATCCATCCATCGTCTAGTGCCTGTTGGTAGTTCTTTGGGAATTTCTTGCTTTGTCCTACAATAACATTAAATCCATTATCTCTCATGTTTAATGATTGAGCCCGTCCTTGAATACCATATCCTAGGATGGCAATTGTTTCGTCCTTTAGAATCTTTCTTGCTTTATCTACAGGAAATTCATTTCTTGTTATTACAGTTTCTTTTATGCCGCCGAAGTCTAATTCAACCATAATGATTCCTCACACAATTCTAGTAAATAGGTCGCAGTTAATAAAAAATTCTTTTTCTTTTTTTATAGTGTGATGTTAGTCGGGTATTCCTACCTTAGTTTCTGGTTGTAATATATCTGATATTGTAATATGTTTCTCTGTAGAGGACTCTATTTATAGAAAAATGCGGGTTTCGTTCTAGTGATGAATATGAAATCCAGTATGCTTCCAGAGTTTCCGCGATTACAAGGTGAAGAAGCAATAGAGGCTCTCCATAACTTCATAAAAGATAGACGAAAAAGACAACAAAGATTTGACGAAAAAACAAACCAAGACTTTGAAAAAATTAGCTAAAGGAATAATCACCTCTATAGAAGCAGAAATGAGTGGAGAGCCACGAATCAAAGAAACGGGGGTTGTTAATTGAGAAGCTCTTTTGACATAATCGCTGAAATTCTAAAGACATCGAAAAACGGAGCAAAAAAGACGCGCATCATGTACTCGTGTGGTCTCAGCTACAGGTTCGTTCAGAAATATTTGGGGATCTTGCTGGAAACAGGTCTTCTCAGAATAGGGAGTTCTTATTACACAACAGATAAGGGCATGGGATTTCTCAGTAAATATCAAACTTTAGAACTGCTGATGAACACAAGAAATTGACTATAATTGTCCTCTTTCTGTTCCGAGAAAAGGTTTTATGTGTTCTCTGAGAAAATGGAAGTATGATAAACAAAATATTTACGGATGAAGAGCGCCAATTCTTGGAAGCCCATCTCATCAATGCCAAGGTTGACAAAGATGCTCTCGCTAAGATCATTAATCAGATAAAGACGCAGAAAAGTCTGTTTGATGACATTTTCCTTTATCTTCAGGTTAAGAAAACGCTGACTTCATGAAAAAGGCTGTTTTCAACAAT
>SOJY01000060.1 GCA_004376385.1 Candidatus Bathyarchaeum sp. | reverse complement strand
CAAAGTTTTGACAAACATCCTCGAGGCAGACACAAAGAAAGAAACGGAAACCAAAGAAAAAACAGAGCGTTAAAGACTTTTTCTACATGTTTTCTTTGGCTTTTAGGGACTCCAGTTTTTCATGGATCATTTGGTTGACTAACTGAGGGTCAGCCTTACCCTTCGTTGCCTTCATAAGCTGCCCCACAAGAAAGTGAACAGCGTTTTCGTCCGCGAGAGCATCTTCTACACACTTCGGATTCTCCCTGAAAACTTTCGCCACAATATCCTGAAGGGCTTCTCGGGAAGATATCTTCACTAAACCCTTTTCTTTGATAATCTGAGAAGGACGCTTTCCAGTTAGGACGATTTCAGGTAGAACTCTTTTGCCGATCTTACCGCTTATGACACCGTCCTCTATCAACTTGATCATTTCAACCAAGTGTTCGGGAGTAATCTTGGATTCCGTGAGCTCAAGGTTATTTTCGTTAAGATTGCGAAGAAGGTCACCCATCATCCAGTTACTGACCTCCTTGGGTCGGTCATACAGCTTCACGGTTCTCTCGAAAAAGTCTGCTAAGGCTTTGTCGCTAACCAAAACCTCAGCGTCATAGTTGGGCAAACTATAGGCATCAACAAAACGGCGGATTCTAGCCTCCGGCAGCTCAGGCATCTTCTCCTTAACTTCTTCGATGAAATCTTTTGTGACAACTATCGGAACAAGGTCGGGCTCAGGGAAATACCTGTAATCGTGCTCTTCCTCCTTCATACGCAACGAAATGGTTACCCTACGAGTCTCATCCCAATGCCTCGTTTCGAGCTTGACAGAGAGACCCTTCTTAACCAAGTTTTTTTGTCTCATAATCTCGAAGCCTAAAGCACGCTCCACCTCCTTGAAGGAAGAAATGTTCTTCACTTCAACCCGAGTTCCGCCAGTAAGAGAAATGTTAGCGTCACACCGCATCGACCCCTCTAACCGACCAGAGAAAATTCCCAAGTGCTCCAAGATGGAACGCAGTTTCTGGAGAAAAACTCTTGCCTCCTTGGGAGAATCAAGATCAGGGTCTGTGACAATCTCCAGAAGGGTGATGCCTGAACGGTTATAGTCAACCAGAGTATAAGGAGACGTGTCTATGGCACCCTGATGAACCAGCCTCCCCGGGTCCTCTTCAAGATGAACCCTGCCAATCCGAACCTTCTTCCTCTTTTTGCCAACATCAATACAGAGATAGCCATCCATAGCAAGTGGAACGCCCCCAGCCTGATCGTATTGCGAAATCTGGAAATTTTTAGGCATATCCGGATAATAGTAATTCTTCCTGAAGAAGAACATGCGCTCCGAAACTTTACAGTTCAGCGCCAAAGCAGCCATAACCGCATATTCCACCGCATTCTCATTGAGAACCGGAAGTGCCCCAGGTATCCCGAAGCAAACAGGACACACCATAGTGTTGGGGTCTTTGCCCTTGTAATCCGAGGAGCATCCACAAAAGAGCTTAGTTTTAAGGCTAGTTAGCTGGACGTGAACTTCTAGACCAATGCGAACTTCGTTGTGGTTTTCGGTGGACATCTCTGTTACGTTAATTTTGTCTGTGGAATTTAGATGTTTTGCATTGACTATTTCAAATCAAGCTTCAATACACAAGACTCTGCTCAAGCATGTTACAATAGTGCGAAATAGTTAAATTTGCAGGTCTCCACCGTGCAACTATGCCTAGAATATGCCTCGTTACGCACTTTTTTCCGCCCCACATGGGAGGCATAGAAAAGGTATCCTATGAACAAAGCAAAAGATTGACAGAATCAGGCTATGAAATAGATGTCTTAACGAGCAAAATAAAAGGACAAAACGAGCACCCCGCAAAAGGAATCCGAGTTTTCGCATATCCAAGCCTAAAACTTGCTGAAAGATTCGGTGTACCCTACCCAATTCTTACAGTAGAAGCCTACAAAAAGTTTGCAAAAATAATAAAGAAGTGCGATTTAGTTCACGCTCACGGTCACGTTTACATGTCATCATACTTGGCGGGAAAGATAGCCAAGAAATACAAAAAACCATTCATAGTAACCCAACACAACACATTCATCGACTACAAGTCATGGCTGAATACACTGGAACACCTAAATGACTTAACCATAGGCAAATCGATTTTGAAACACGCCGACCGCATACTAACAGTCAGCAAAGAAACAATGAAATACGTTCTGAGATTAGGCGCAGACAAAGCAAAAACGTCAGTAATGTACAACGGCGTTGATACAAACTGTTTCCACTCGGTAAAAAAAGGAGAGAGTAGAAAAAAGCTTGGTCTGCCCAAAAAACGAAAGATAATCTTCAGTGTACGAAGGCTAGTCTACAAGAATGGCATAGACACCTTAATAGAATCAGCTCATCTTGTGGCACGAGACAATCCTGACATATTATTTGTTGTTGCAGGAAAAGGTCCAAGCAGAAAACTTATCGAAGACCGCATAAAAGAACTGAGAATCGAAGACAACATCAAACTAACAGGATTCGTTCCAGATGAGCTGTTACCAGTATACTACGACGCCGCTGACTACTTTGTTCTCCCCTCTGCTTCAGGCGAGGGATTACCGCTGGTTCTTTTTGAAGCCATGGCGTGCGGACTACCAGTCATCGCAACAACGGTTGGAGGAACACCAGAAATAATTAATCACATGAAAAACGGGGTTCTTGTGCCCCCCAGAAATCCGGAGGCAATGGCTGAGGCACTGTCAAAGCTGCTAGCAGAGGAAAAACTGGGACAAACCATTGGTGAGGAAGCAAAAAAGAATGTTGAGGACAGGTTTACGTGGGAAGAAAACCTTCGCCAACTAAAAGAGGTATATAACGAATTCGTTTAGTACAGAAACTGTTTTATATAAAGAACCTCAAGTCTTCAAGTAAAAGTGAAAAAATGACCAGAGCTGCCGCCCTTGATTGAAGAAGACTATGTCGTTTCCGTAGTCATACCGGCCTTTAAAGAGGTAAAAACGATACGTAAAGTCATAAGAGACCTCAAGAGTTCCTCAAGCTACAATATGCAGATAATAGTTGTTGATGGCTACTCAAATGACGGAACTGAAGAGATAGTTAAAGAGGAGAAGGCTGAGTTTGTGACTGAGCCAAGGGTAGGATATGGAAGGGCAATAAAAACAGGGATTGACCACGCAAAGGGTGACATAGTGGTAATAATCGACGCCGACGATACCTATGAAGCATGTGACATCAACAAGCTCGTCCAACCGTTGCTGAAGGACGAGAGTGATGTCTGTTTGGCTTCGAGACTTGGGGGAACCCTCTTACCCGGAGCTATGCCAAGCATGAACTTGTTTGGAAACCGAATGTTCACATCAATGTACAACGCGATATATGGCCAAAATGTCACCGACACACAAACCGGATTTCGAGCATTAACTAAAAAAACGATAGAATGTTTGGACTTATACTCGGATGGGATGGGCCTTTCCACAGTTTTTCTAACAGAAGCTGCGAAGAGAGGCTTTAGAATAACCGAGTTCCCCACAATCTACCGACCTAGAAACGACCATAGCAAGTCCAAGTTGAACAGGTTAAAGGCTGGATGGGAGATCCTCAGAATTCTTTTATTGGGACAAGCCTAAATGTAAGTTTATTCCGTAGAGGGCTTACTATGAAAACAGATGGCTCGTCTTTTTCAGGGGATGATTAGTTTGAAGATACATCAACGCAAGTTCATGGAAAAGAAAATTAAGAGAACTTCGCAGGGCACAAAATCGGGTTCATATAGTAGTGAAGAAAAAACAATAATTCTTACGATTCTGGTAGCCCTCGTGATTATTGGCGCCCTCTTAGTAAATCTGGTATTCTTCACGCCCGTAGAAACAGAACATTTTTCCGCGATATATTATCTTGATTCAGAAAAA
>SOJY01000223.1 GCA_004376385.1 Candidatus Bathyarchaeum sp. | reverse complement strand
CATCCTTCCCGGTAGTGATCTGGGCGTTGAGAATCCTACAGTAGAACTGAATCTCTGCCCGGGGAGTGTCTGCATACTTAGGCTCGCCCGAGATCCGGTCAGATTACGATTCAATTCGGCCGGCTTCGGTACCGCTACGAATATCAGATCTTTGCAAGGGCGACGGTCGTTCCATACAAAGGTATTATCCTCAGCTTATCACTAGCAACGAAGGTTGTTATGAGCGCAATGACCTCAGGGTATCTCATGTTAAACTTTATGGCAGTTCCTTCAACATCCAACAGGTCCACCTCGACACCACCAAAGATGTTATCTGAATGCTCCATAAGACTGTCAATCCCTCCGGTTCGAAGAGCCCTTGTGATTTCATGATAATACATGCCGTCAGGGACATCAGTTGCTTCCTCCATGTCCACCATCCTTCTTACTTTTCTGTTTCTTTCGTAGTTGTAGCCAAATACAACGAAGGTCTTGCCCCTTCCGTGTAATACCGTACTGCTGAATATCACCAAGGATCTTAGCCTAGTAGACATAGCCGATATCAAGCGACAGCTCAGCCTGAAGAACGTTGGAACATCCTTTTTTCTGTCTTCGACTGAGATCGTTTTCGTGTGACCTGCTATGATGTCTAGTTCACCGAAGAGCTGGAAGAATGCATTCACGTCTCGTGAATCCCACTTATTAATGAGTGGTGTGATGATGTACCTGTAGAATCCGCTTGGCTTTCGTATTTGCGTGAATAGGAATCTATATTGACCTCTATTCAAATTCTCAAATTCATTGTAGTTTTCATGAGAGACTGATGGGGAGGGGGGATTCTTTCCAACGTATTTCTTGATGTCCTCCGGGTAGTGTCTAATCCTTAGATGATATGGCCCGAAAACCAAAGTGCAGCTCACCAACAGATACTGTCTCATCGTCTGCTCGACCTCTCTTACTAGGTTACTGAGCGAATCGAAGTATTCTTTTCTTGGTTGGGCGACGGATAATATAGTCTCTTGTTCCGAAAAGATAGTCTTCAGGGTTTTCTTCGGGATCTCATAGGGTTTCACGTAGCAACTTTGATATATGTTCATGCTTTGGTCGAACTCGGTCCACAGCTCACTAAATGCATCATTAGCGAATGAGATCAATCGAGTGATATCTGCTTCCTCAACCCCATCGTCTCCTAGGTTCTGCACCATAGAGATGAAGGCTTGAGAGTACTCCAATGTTCGGTGTCTCAGCGTCCAGCCTCGAATATCAGACTCCCCGCAGATATCCAGTAATGTGGGTGATTCGAATCTGATTATCCCTTTCATCATGGCCCAGATGCACTCCTTGATCTTGTCTATTCTAGGCATCCGGTCGCGCGGCTCCGACCTCTCTGAGTTGGCTTCAGCGAAGGGAAATATGTTCTCTGAATACATCGTGAGCGCGATCTGCAGGCTTTGTAGGACAGAAGGCTCCAGTTTTCTGCTCCACCGTTTCAACTTCCGTTCGAATACCTGAATTTTATTCAGTTCCACTCTCTTCCGTTTTGCTCTTTGGACTGGAGTAGAATAGATCGGAACCAAATAGTCCTCCATAGACAGATGGGATTTCGCAATCACCTCTTTGTTGAGCTCGCACAAGAAAGGACTTACTTTCCACACCAACTCCCCTTTTCTATCGAATTTTTGAATAAGGCCGCACTGCTCCAATCGCTGAAATGAAAACATGTTCTTCTCAAATATTTCCTCATCTTCTGTAACACCGTTCCTCAGGTATATTTCACATAGGACTTTGAGCGTCATTTCTCTGACTTCTTTTCTCTTGATTCGTCCGCCGAACACTAGTCTGTCGATGCCCTTTTTAAAATCACTGTTTGCTTCCAGGGTTAGTTGGATTGCCTGCATAACGTTTTCGTCAAGTTTTGTGAAGTCTATGCTGAGGATGTCAAATCTCTTCTGCTGAAAGTTTTTAATAGCCTCTTGAATATAGGGCCGAAAGCCTATGTTTGCGCGTCCAATTTCGGAGCTAACTCTCTTGAAAATGGCCTTGAGGAATGTTTCTTTCACCGCCAGCTCCTTCTCGGGATTTATGGAAAATACTTGGAGCCTTTTTCTAATGGCTTGAGCAGCCAGTTTTGGGGTCACCTCGGGTAGTGTCAATTCATCCGCTGCATCAAAGAATCCCGTCAAGGCAGAATCCCGCCGTATTCTATCCCGCCAACTTGGAAACCCCGCAACCACAAAAACAACTCTGATACCATTGCGGGAAAAGTTGTTCTTCGTGACTTGAAGGTTGGCCAGAAAATTGAAAACACGATTCGTATCTATGGTCTTATGTAGGTCGTCTAGAAAAATAAGGAAACCTTTTGCTCCCTTGTCTTGGATTTCAAGCATTAGTAGACATGCTTCCTCAAAGTCAATGATACGCGGCGACCTTGGAAGGTCGTATTTCCTGGCTCTTTTGGCAACTTCCATACATATCTCTTTTTCGAACTTCTGAGCATAATGGGCTGCGCTAATGTTCTCTGACAGCGCTATTCTGAGCGGTTCGATGTGTTGCATCGTTAGGCGCGGAGCCAGAAAATCGAAGAAAGTGGTCTTACCCGTGCCGAATTCACCGCCCAGCAAGAATCCTCTGTGAAAAATATCTATTGGTTCTTTTGTTATCTTGCCTAGTGCCCATTGTATCGGTGGAGTCTCCACGACTATTTCGTCATAGAGTGACGTATCAATTAGAAAGAAACCATCCAACGGGCCCGGAAAAGGGTTCTCTTTCAACTTCAGCTCTTCCCACCATTCCTTTGCTTCCTCTTGCTTGGGAAGCTCCTCCGGCTCCTCGAAATCTGAGTCATCAAGAATTGAAGGTAGCCTGCGATACTCCTCCTCCTTCTTCTTTATCAACTCCTCTATCTCTTTCGCACTCTCTCGCTTAATGTAAGAGAGCAGTTTTTCCTGCTTCTCAACCTCCGCCAACCCCTTGGTTTCTTCTTTGATGGCATACTTCTTCATGACCAAATCGATCAGACCGACATAGTCATCCCCTCTCACGTTATTCATCTTTAGGAATGGAGTTTCTGCGATGATCTCTTCAAGGCTCTGTCTATCGGGTATTCTTTGGACCTTCACCAGGAAATCCACGAAACAGTTGCATATTTCTCTGTCGCGGGGAATGCTGAATTTGAACCGTAACTGATTACCGAAATAGGCCCTTTTTGCATCGTTGTAGCGCTTCTTGTCGAAACTTCCCCTTTGTATCAGAAGCTTGTAGTTCCGACGAATGAAGTTCCCGATTGCCTGCTCTTTCTTCATTGTCTCAACTCCTCGCTCTCGGTGTTTTTTCCTGAACAGGTCCTGAGCGTTACTGCGGCTTTTGCCTTCAGGGTGAAGTTCGGAAAGAGGTATCTATGATTCGCTTCATCGGAGACTGTCCATCCGGTGAGGTCCAGGGGTGCATCTTCCCTGTTTTCGATCACAATGTACTCATCGCATAGGTTCTCCCGGTCCTTTCCTTCGGCATCGGGGTGAATCTCGGCAATGGCTACATTCCGTCCCGCTGCTCGGGCCCAGATTCCCAGAGCTTCCAGCCATGCGGCCCTCTGAACCATAAGGAATCTATCTCTATATTCAGCTCTTAGCGGGTGCTGAACATGAGCGTAGTCCTGACGTACGAGCTCTTCATTCACGAAAACGTTGCTCACAAAAACATAGGCTAAAAGGCGGTCCTGTGTGTCATGTGAAGGATCTTGAGGTTCAAGTCGGACTTCTTTTCGCCTGCTACCAGGTTGTAGTTTGCTTGGGTAGCCTCGTTGAAGTACTGATCTTCTTCTTCGGGAGCATTAATTCCAAGATACCGAACTCGCTCGCCATTCTCTAGAACACAGGTGTCACCATCAATTACTCGAATGACAGTGAATGTGTCTTTCTGG
>SOJY01000230.1 GCA_004376385.1 Candidatus Bathyarchaeum sp. | reverse complement strand
CAATGATGGGCCCTAAAACTCAATAATGTTCAGTAACTTATTGATGCATTTTTAGATACTTTGGTTACACTACTTGTTACTTAATCAAAGTGGGCAGAAGACATTGTTTGAAAAGTCCTTTTTGGTAACTGTTATTGTGACTAATTTCTATTAATAATGTTCATGCTTACGACAAACGTTATCTTTCATTACATCTATACGATATATTCCCCGAGTTGGGGAGCACGCTCTGGTATTGCATTGAAGCATTGAGCGGACTGGTCGAAACAGCTGAAGACCTTTACGCGACTAAGACTTTGCTTCGAACGGGCTGGTCAATACCTAAAGTGTAATGCGTATAGGCATCGAGTGCGCCTATCAAAAGGGCTGACGAGAAGCGCGCGACAAAGACGGTGTCTAACCGGGCCTAACATGCGCCAAGGGCTTAGACTCAACTCGGGGATTTCTATTTTCTGCAAATTTTTGGTTAACTCTGATTGAAGCGATTTCTTCTTCATTTGTGATGCTGTTTTATATTATGAAGTTCCAGCCTGAGTTGTGTCCGTGCCAGAAGAATTCGTGGAGTTCTCCTAGGCTTCTGAAGCCAAAATTGTTTTTGATTGATTTGCAAAGCTCATTAAAGTCGATCTAGTCCTCGGCGGTCTTCACGTTCAGTTCGACGAGTTGCCAGTCAACACATGTGTTAGAAAATCTTCTATTCCCTTCACGACATTCTCGTGATAGATAGTATACTCGTCATTGTTTACCGTAGTTTGGTTACTCTGTGTTTTGCCCAGATTCTGCATGTGCCCTCATTCGAGACCATGCACGCTCCCTTCGGAGACTCTGGAACACAACTCGTCATGTAGCTGGGGCACTCAGGAGGCTTAATTTTCCCAATCATAACCAAGTGGCATAGGCAGCCCTTCAGGATGTCTCTCGACTCCTCGATATGCAGATCATACTTTTCTCTTGCATCATACCTAGAGAACTCCCTCTTTAGTCCCAGCGCAGACTTTGGAAGCTTTCCCAGTCCTCGCCAATGCCCATCCACAACATCAAACACCTGCTCCAGAAGCTTCTGAGCCTTAACATTGCCCTCCCACGAAACAGCACGTTTATACTCATTCTCCAGCCTAGCCACGCCATCCCTTACCTGCTGAAGTAACATATCCACAGCGAAGAGAACATCCAACGGCTCAAACCCAGCAACCACAGTCGGCATCCCATAAGCCTCCGGAAACACCGCATAAGGCTTCATTCCAATAATCGTAGAAACATGACCAGCTGCAATAAAACCGTCAATATGCAAGTCGCCTATACCCAAAAGCAGCTCCATGGCTGGCGGAATCAACCTGTGAGAAACAAGAAAACTAAAGTTTTCAGGAGGCTTATTCAAGACTTCGATGGCAGTAGACGGAGATGTGGTTTCGAAGCCGACGGCAAAAAACACGAACTCTTTATCCGGATTCTTCTTTGCCATCTGAATAGCGTCTCTTAAACCGTAAACTATTCGCACGTCTCCCCCTGAAGCTTTGGCTTTTTGAAGGGAAGTTTCTGAACCCGGAACTCGAATAAGGTCGCCAAAAGTTGTGACAGTTACACCCTTCTCAGTCAATGCTATGGCTTCGTCGATGTCTGATGCTGGAAGAATACAGACTGGGCATCCGGGTCCAGAAATAACGTCCACGTTGTCGGGAAGAAGAGACCTAAGACCATAATGGGTAATTGTCCACTCGTGGGTTCCGCAGACGTGACAAAACTTTGTTTCATAAGGCGGGGCTAATTTTTTGATATGCTCCGCAACCTTCTTTGCTAAAACTGGATCCCTGAATTTCTCCACGTCATTTTTTGTAGTCATGGCCGTTTTCCTACTTGACCATTCGTATGCTCCTTATTGTGCACTCTTTTCCTTCGACAATTTTTGCTGCTTTTGCACATTTGGGGCATCGAAGGGTTGGAATTGGCACATGATACGCGGGGTCATCCACAACTGGTATTTCTCCCCTGTAGCCGCAGCTGGAACATTCTATAACACCATCCTTCTCTTCAATAATCAGTTTTGAGCCTTTCATGATGGTGTCCTCCACTAGTATGTTGTAGGAGAAGCGAACCTGCTCAGTGCCCAGAAACGTCATTTTACCTATCACCAACTGAACCTCTATGACCTTTTTTGCGCCCTGCTTTTTTGCCTCTTCTAGGACGCTCTCGATGATTTGTGTGGTCATGGAAAGCTCATGCACTGTTACATATGCTCCCAAAATTATAGTTCTAGTGCCTTGATTAGTTCTTCAACGCCTTCCCCGCTTAGCGCGTTGGTAACCGCAACCTTCACGTCTGGCTTTATCTCTTTAACCTGTTTTTCTAGCTGTTTGGTGTCTATCTTCATTGTTTCGGCTAGGTCCTTCTTGTTTATAACCATCACGTCAGCATTCATGAAAGTGAACGGATGCTTAACAACCATGTATGGTCCCTCAGTGACGCTTACAACAACAACCCGCTTGTCTGTGCCCAACGGAAACTCGGCGGGACAAATAAGGTTCCCAACATTCTCGATAATCAACAAATCAATGGCTTCTAGGCTGATTCTTTCCACAGCCCGCGCAACAACATTCGCGTCCAAGTGGCATTCTCGTCCAGTGTTAATGGTAATAACCTGAACACCATGACGTCTAATACGCTCGGCATCTATTGTTGTGGTCAGGTCGCCCTTGAAGACTGCAATTCTGTATTTCTGTTTTAGGGCTTGGACAAGTTTTTCGATTAGGCAGGTTTTTCCTGCACCTATAGAGCCCATGATGTCTATTGCTTTCACGTTATGTTTCCTTAACAGTTCCATGTTTTTTTGGGCAAGTTTTTTGTTGACTTCCAGAATGTTCATTCCCGGCTGTATCTCGAGGGTCACTTCTTCGCCCTTTATTACGTCCTTAGTGTTCGCCAAGACCGTTCACATCGTAACTTTGGTTTTGTTCCAGAAGCTCTCGCCACATCTTCAGGCTCTCTTCAGCAGCCTCTTGGTCTAACGTTTCAATTGCATATCCGGCGTGAACCAGTACGTACTCGCCTACACGAGCGTCTACTAGCATGACGTTTACTTCTCGGGCAACTCCCTGCCCAAAATCTACTTTGGCAACATCTCCGTTGACTTCAAGAACCTTTGCCGGAATCGCAAGACACAACTTCTCTCACCCTTGTATGTTCAGAACTTTCAAAGTTCATGTTCTGTGATACTAAAAAGTGTCTGATTTCCCCTTTTATTTAACCTATTGGTTTTTTCTACAATACACAAAGTTGACGGACAAACTATCAAACTCGCTTTTTTCGTCATTTTACTGCTTCTGGAAGCCTGCAACAATTGTTTGTCCGAAGGAGGTTCCTCCGTCTCCTGCTGGGATTTTGTTGTGGACAAGGAACTTGTAGCCCTCTTTCTCTACTGTTTTTCGTATGGTTGCTGTGATGTGTTCGTTGTAGGCTACTCCCCCAGAGAAGCCGACATGCTTGACTTGTAGCCGCTCCGCCTCCTCTATCGCAAGCTCCGCTAATCCTCTGGCAAGATATGATTGGGTTGAACACGCCAAATCTGCCACAGAAACTTTGTCTTTGTTGGTGAAGATTTCGTGAACAAGAAACGAGGTGTCCAAAACTTTCCCCTCAAAACGGGGATCCAAGTTTAGCACATCCTTTCCCTTCATGGCGGTGGACTCCAGTTTCATGGCCGGCTCCCCCTCATAACTGCGCTCATAACATATTCCCAGCAGTGCTGAAACCGCATCCAGCACCCTTCCACAACTCGTAGTCTCTGGCGCAGACCCCTTCTCCAGCTGCTTAACAACCAATTCGGCTTCCTTTCTGCCATAAGGCAAGTGACGGCTCTTCGTGAGCAACCATTCTGCTGTATCCATTTTTCCATGAAGTATCCCCGCAGCCATCCTCA
>SOJY01000077.1 GCA_004376385.1 Candidatus Bathyarchaeum sp. | reverse complement strand
CAAAAACCATTCTTGATTGTGGAAGTAACACCTTAGATAGGGCTACTTCGGGGGATATCACGTTCAAATCTTATGTGAGTTTTAATGTTCTCTAATCATATATCTCATAATGGGGCGAGTTTCTGAACGACGAATGACCTCTGCAAAGCCAACCTTGCGGAAAGCCGAAGCTAAACCAGTATAGGCAAAAGGGTCAGGTGTCCAGCCTTTCTTGGGTTCAACCGGGTATCCTTCGACAATCTTACCGCCTTGTTTCTTCACGTAGTCCACAGCTGCCTTTAACAGTCTCTCGCTGATCCCTTCGCGTCTCGACTTTTTGGCAATGAAAAAGCAGACAACTGACCACACAGGTTTATCGTCAACTCGTTTTAGGATTCGCGACCGCTCCAACTTCGAGAAAGTTTCTCGCGGGGCCACGGCACACCATCCAACTGGCTGACCTTCTACATAAGCGAGAATCCCCGGAACCTTGCCAGAATCCACAATCTTTTTGAAAGCCTTCTTGTTTCCTTCACCCCGCTGCTGCATAAACTCTGAGCGGGGCAATCTCCACCACATACACCAACAACCTCCACTCGCTCCATGTTGACCGAACAACTTTTCAAGGTCAACCCATCGCTCAGGCGTTGATTGATGGAATTCCAAACCTGAAATCTCCGGCATCAAGAGAATCCTCAGTTAAGTTATAATCTTTTCCAAACTTGGAAGCCCTGTATGTATACGTAACGCCTAAGAACAACATATATAACATCAAGATATTCTAAAGTTTCAAATCGATTTAGAGTTGTCAGATCGAGAACTTGAACAAGGAGTTCATAAAACGGGAAGAAGAACGTTTCTGAACATTTCTTCATTTCAAATACTAGCAATGTTTAGGAGAGGATTATTTTACAGCTTTTTATCGATTTATCTTCGATTTTTTCTAGGCCTAAGCGTTACTGAAACCACCTTCTTTGCCACATTCCCAATGATTTTGAATGTACTATTTCAAACATTTGTTTGGGGAGCTATTTCAGATAGATTCCAAAAACGTAGAACACTGATAATTCTAGGAGAACTATCTGCTGCAATAAGTACGTTTTTTGTATGGTACCTACACACCTTGCCTGAGGACAGTTATGCTTCAGGATATGTAATCATAGTCGGTTTATCTGTAGTGGAAATCTTCTGGTCAATGTCAAATATCGGTTGGAGTGCTCTACTCTCCGACATATATCCCACACATCAACGAGTTGGTGTACAAGGTAGACTCTTAAGTATCGGTGCAATCGGAAGAATCATCGGCGTATGGATAGGTGGACTCGCATATGATGGATTATCCAATTTTTATGAAGGTTGGGGCTTTGAAAGTGGCCTGTTATTCTTTATCGCTTCAGGGGTAATGATTGTATCTACAATTCCTATGTTTTTTGTACCAGAAGGTGGAATCAAGAAAGATGTAGATAGACGAGAATCAGCCACATTAAAAGGCATTAGAAAAACCTCTCTCTCAAAGATATTTCTCGTATTTCTGCTTGCCATGTTGTTCATTAACTTCGGAAGGAATTCTGTTGCACTCACGAAGTCACAATACCTGTCATTAGACGAGGGCTTCAATGTCCCAAGTAGTGTTCTAAGTTATATTGTGAATACAGCTTCAATTGCAGTTTTCATCCTAGGTCTTCTCATAAATCGACTATCAAAGAGTTTAAAGGATGAGGTTTTACTACTTGTGGGTGCCACTTGTGCAATCCTATATCTGTTGGGATTTGTAGTCGCAGAGAATTTGGCATTAATTTCTGTAGGTAACTTTCTTTCTGGTGCTTCTAATGTAATTATAGTTGCTTCATCTTATTCATATGCATCAAAGTTAATTCCCCCCGAGAAGAGAGGAAGGCAGTTTGCACTGTTCAATTCAACATTTTTCTTGAGTTGGGGCATACCAGGAACTTTTATTACAGGTCCACTTGTGGACTACTTGTTAAAGATAGGAGCTAACCCAGTTTTTTCATATAAAATGTCATTTCTTGCAGCAGCAGTTCTCGTATTCATAGGCATACTGATAATGTTATTTATTGTTGTAATGGGAAAACACTCACACTCAACCAGAACCAAAGTTTAGAACTATAACGTGCGCTTGCATGCATGCGTGATAGTTTCAGACGATACGCGCGCGCAAGATATTACAATATAAAATGAGGAGGTTAAAAACTATAAATCTGGTCGGCATATAGAAGCCATTGGGCGAAAAAAGATGAAAAGACATACATTGAATTTCAAGAAAAAGTGGAAAAAGCATTGCAAGGAGAAAAGAACGGACTCACTGGGACCAACTTAAGAAAAAAGGTGAAATCGAACAAACTCATCTATGTTACACTTGGGCCAAGCAACTTGAGAATGAAATCGGATTGACTCGGGAGCGACGCGGTCGTAACGTTTATTGGAAATTGAAGAGAAAATAATGCATGCATACAATATGTGCCGAAAATTCCCAAGAAAAAGGGGGGTTTGCGGGGGATCTCACTAGGCTTGCGTGGCTTCAAGGTCCTTGCCTGTGTAATCCTGCCTAAGACGCTCTTTGGTGCTCTTCCCTGAAATACATCTACGCATCTGTCTAGCACACCGAGTTCACCAAGTTTCACAGAGCACCATTTCCGAAGAACTTAAGGTCTTATGCATGCTTTGTAGTGTGCGATCAGAATCCGTATCT
This sequence comes from Candidatus Bathyarchaeum sp., assembly GCA_004376385.1. Taxonomy (GTDB): domain Archaea; phylum Thermoproteota; class Bathyarchaeia; order Bathyarchaeales; family Bathyarchaeaceae; genus Bathyarchaeum. Next base: position 1,268 of record SOJY01000077.1, on the reverse strand, counting down.
ATCGTAGTCTCCTTTGACTGGTGCCCCTGTGGCAAGCTCGATACTCCTCTTGCCACACTGTGCGATCCACGACCATGCTGTCAAGAAATCCTTTTTGTTCGAGCAAACACCATCTCTAACGTCAGTCAATAGTCGCTTCACACCGTCCACATCAATCAGTCCGTTCCTTTCTTGAAGCCAAGCTTCAGCATTCCTCAACCTTTCTTCAGTCTTGAACATCTTCAACTTTGGATTATTGTATTGACGCATTGTCTTTGAGGTGAAGTGGTTGGTGATCACGCCGAATCTGTTCTTTGGATGAAGAACAATTACGTTTTGCTGGGCTGCTTCCACAATGGCTATATCGCCCTTGGCGTCAGCTACCAGAAAGTTCTTTGCAAATAGATGAGGTATCCTTCTTAGCAGGTTCACAGCCTTTCTGGTGTTTTCGCAATTGTCCAGAACTGCTCGCACAGGAATATGGTCCCAAACTCCAGGTTTGTCGTTGTAGACCCCATGAACGCCATTTACGGCAATGGCTAATCCGGCTTCGTTGATTCCATCCTCTCTTCCCACCAGTAAACCCCAGCAGCACCCGATATGAGATAAACCGTCATCAGGATAGGTCTTGTAGAGAGTAAACTCCTTGCAGCCAGGTGGACCATCATAGTTTCTTGCGAAGATGATCTTGCCACCTTCCTCCCGCTTGCTGATAGCAGCAAGAGCCGTGCAGCCTGGAATTCTTCCTAGGGTAAGGGCGAGGGTAAGAATGACGCTACGTGGATACCCACCGCCGTCTGCGATACCGTCGACTTCTTCAAGCAGTCCTGGAAGCAGAGGTTTGACCTTTCTTTCAGTTTCTAATGCAAACTGAATGTTTCTCTCCTTGATATCCTTGACATATTCGGGCAGACCCCTAGCATGTTCTCGCATCTTTTTTCCTATCTGATGGCCAATTTCATAATGTGTTCCTTTGAGAGTCTCAGTATACATGGTCCTGACTCCGTTGTTCATGGGTCATATAATAGCACACGCAGAAATACTTGGTTATCAATTGCAGAATTTGTTTGGGGTGATTGAGTCATTCAAGCCGGGGCCAAGCAGTGGAGTTGAATGATAGACCCTGCCCGACTTCTTACTTAAACAGGAAGCGTGAAATGGAGAGGTCTCCCGCAAAACCAACTTTTGCTTCATGCATGCATACATGTATGTGCCCAGAAAAAAGAGGGGGTTTGCGGGGGATATCTCCACTGTTTAGGGGTTTGGAAAAGCCCCTCAAACTCGGTTAG
>SOJY01000271.1 GCA_004376385.1 Candidatus Bathyarchaeum sp. | reverse complement strand
TATTAATCGCGCGAATGGGCATAACAACACTCTCTTTTTTCTGTATCAGCAAGTCATTCAAACCGTTGCTCATGTCGCTCCGCTCCCTTCGCAACTACAAACACAAAAAAAGAGACAAACAGCTAATAAACATTCATGCATGCATTAAGAATTGCACATGCACGCGCTCATGGTTTTTCAACTATCGAGTCACGAACCGTGTCAGCCTTTTCCTTCATACCTTGTTTTTCATAAAATTCGATGGCTTGACGAAAGTCTTCATTTGCTAGTTTAATATGACCTCGTGCTTGATTAGCCTTAGCCCTTAGTTCAAATGCGGTTGCCACGCCAACCCAATTCTCGATTTCCTTAAGCGTTCCTATGGCTTGACTAAGTGATTCATTTGCTTCATTATATTTTTCCATTTTACCGTATAGCCCACCCAGGTTTAAGAGACACCACCCTACACTCTGTAAACTATCGTAGTTTTTTCCCTTCTTGAACATTGAAAGTGCTTCTTTCAGTAACCTCTCTGCTTCATCAAAAGAGCCTGTTGACCCTAGGAATACCCCTAGTCCGAGTTTACTCCTTCCAATCATCAGGGGATTTTCAGATTTTTCAGCTTCTTCAGACGCTTTATTCATTAGTTGCCTACCTCTTTCAATGTCTCCTTTTTGCATTATGATGTTAGCCTTCCTCAGAAATAGGTATGACTTTATCGCCTGTTTCGCCTTGGTTTCTTCATCGTTCATGGGCGAAATTTCTTCAACTTCCTTCAGAAAAGAGGCGTAGGATTTTAGGGCTTTTTCGAATTGTTGTTTCATTTCCCAAGAGAGTCCTTCTTCACTTATCCTTTTCTCGTATTCTTTGAAATCCAATCTACGACTTGACAAGTGGCTTACCCATGGAACGAATAGCTTGCGATACCGTTAAGTCTTTTGCGTCACGCATGCATGCATAGAAATAGACGGATTCAAACTATTCAGAAAACGCAAATAACCCCCTCTTTTTTTTCTATCCAAATGCTTCATTCGTTCAATCGCTCAGCTCTTTCGCTCAGCATTCAACCGTGGCTACCGCTACCATGTATGCATGCATGAGAATCTTGTAAATTTCGTCGGATAACTTTGTGGAGTAAGACGGAATAGGGAAAGTTAAAAGCAGAAAGTGGCATTGCTCTGAAATGAGGCAATGGTATTGACCAGCAAAACCAGTCTTTACACTGAGGCTACAAAAAAGAGTTTGGAGAATGCGGAGCAGTGGATAAAAGATGCTAAATTGCTACTTGACAATTCAAGTTTTGGACACGCCAGCGCACTTCTAAGATTTGCTTGCGAAGAACTTGCGAAAGCCTACTTATGTTGGCTTTCCTCAGAAAGGATATTTCCGATAGAAAACAAAGTCGTGAGAGACGCTTTCAAATACCATGAAACAAAGAATCAAGTGATAATTGGGATGATCTTTACACTCTTATGGCGAAGTCAGGGTCACTATCTAACACAAACAGAACCTTCTGACCAAGAAATCATTGAAGCCTACAATCAACTAAAAGCAATGATAGTTTCAACGGAAAAAATGAGACAAAAGGCAATTTATGTAGACGTAATTTGGGATAAGAATCATGTTCAAACTCCTCTAACAATAACCAAGAAACAAGCAAAAGGTATTCTTGAATGGACCGAGGTTATTCTCAAGGTTGTTAGACAATGCATCGAAGAATGGTCAGAGTCTCTAAAAGAGAAATTTAGACAAGCTTTCGATAAATATCCTAAAGAAGTATGGGAAACAGGGAGAATTCCAATAAAATGGCTTAAAGAAAAAGAGTAGTGCGAAGCACATTTCTTCTTTAGAATCACACCAGCAAAACAAAAACGACGAAGACTTTACAGAACACAAAAAAGACGTCCCTTCAAAAAACGCTCCTCTAAGAACTGTCCTCTTGAAAAGACGAAAAACAACAAAACTGAGAAGTTTCTAAAGAAAACCATTGAAATCCAGCATCCATAAGGGGATGATTAAATCTCCCTAGAACCCTTCAACCATTAAATGACAGAAGCTGTTTTTTCCAACAATAGAAAAAAACTCAATGACAAGCATGCATGGATTATAACTTGGCATTTCTGCATTAAGTGGGCTGTCCAAACTTGTTAGAAAAAGTTAGAAAAAAGGGAAGGTTAGCTGTCTCATGATGCTTTTGATTCTGCAAATTTCGCTCCAAACCCTACACCCAAGAAGAGAGAAGATCCCAGCACACAAATCGCACAAAGTACCCAAAATATCCACCAAACTATGCTCTCCTTAGGAAACAGCTCAAAGAAGTTTGAAAGCATAAAGAACAAAGCAGCCCAAGCAAAGATAAAGCCAAACATCGAGAGACCAGTTTTCTCTCCTGCCTCCACTACCATTTATTCATTCACACTCCTTGCGAGTGTCGTTTGCAGCACTTCTGTTATAAACTTTATGCGTGCATGCAACTAAGGAATAGTGATGTTATCCGTAATCGCTGTATCTGTTATTTATTCAGACTGGGAAGCGATTGCAGATGAATTGAATCCTTTAACTATAAGCCAAGCTGCTAGAATCATTTCTTGGGCGGCTATTGGAAGAGCGAAAATCTCTATCATTGGAGGACTAAGGCCGAACATACGTACAGGCCATGTTGCTAACCACAATGCGCCTCCAATAAGACCAAAGACTGATAACCATCGAGGAATAAGTTTTGATTGATATAACACATAATTAAACACCGGAACACTTAGTAGCCAAGCTAAGTCCAGCAGAAGGGAGCCCCAATCAATTACTGCTAGTAGTAAAGCGCCTGAAGTTTGAAAATAGGAAGCAACCGGAGCTCCTGCAGTTACAAATTCTCGACTTAATGACAATAGTAATAGTAAGCTGATTACATTAACAGCATCGAAAAAGCCCTCAAAAATCCTGGCACCAACGTACCCAAGAGCTAAACCTTCATTATGCTTTCTTAAGATTGGAAACATCATAATTGGAATGGCAACAACTGAAACGGTCATAGTTAACCAGAGGAGCGCTCCTATCAACACTTGGTTTTCATTTGCAGAAATAGCAGTAAGATAATCTGGATCACCTATAGATCCTAAGAAACCAAGCGGAACAACACTAAGCGGAAAAACACTTATAATAGGTGCTACCGTCGCAGCTATAAATAATACTCCCACAATTATTGCAGTCTTTCTGTTTGAATCCATTTCTTATCCCTTTTTTGAACGATTTCGTTATTTTCCATCTAGTATAAGAGCCTTTGCATGCATGCCGATGTTTGGGGTTAAGATTTAACTCCCCAAACCCACTACTATGGGAACCGCGTGGGTCTCAGCGTGGAGGAGTAGTGGATCGCCAAACGGATTCCTAGATGAAGGATAATCGAGAGTAGGAGTAAGAAAAAGAGAAAGGGGGAATTCCCCGATTGTGGCTATCTTGGGAAGAATTTCCTGTAGGGAAGGAGGAGCCCCAGCAGCGTCACGGTCATAATCGGGATCCACTCCAGCGTCTGGAAGACGTCACCAACAAAGCTAACGTTGAAGAGTGCACTGCTCACCAAGAGGATAGGCACGAGCCACATGGTGTACCAAGCCCACTTTTCTCCCCTCCGGTAGCCCGTTAGGGTAATGGCTAAGACCAGGAAGGACCAGCTCGTCTTGAGCAGACCCATTCCCCCGTATAGGAAGCGAACCAAGTCAGTGGCCACAGGGCTCGAAGCCTCGAGCTCACTCCAAGACATGTCTGTGACAAGTTGAGCGTCATTCTCAATCAATCCGACCGGAAGGAATATTTGTGTGAGGCCAACCACCACCCACAGCAGCCCCAGAGCTAGGAACACCACCCACGCGTACTTCTCGTATACTCGCTCCATCAGAAACCTCAGGCATAAATCGAATCTAATGTATAAAAAGCTTGCGCGCGCATTTTAAAAAACAAGGGGAAACCCCCCCGAAGCGCAGTTTCCCCT
>SOJY01000172.1 GCA_004376385.1 Candidatus Bathyarchaeum sp. | reverse complement strand
ATACAAAAAGCATGGAAGAGAGAGAAAAAAATAGGGCTGCCTTTGAAGCAGAACTAACGAAAATTAAGGCAAATCGAGAACGAGATCGTGTAGAGACACTATGGAAAATATATACAGATCCAAATCGCCCAAAAAAATCTGAAGAAGAAAAGTTGAGGTATGCAGAATATTTGGTGACACCTGTTCTTAAAATAATGGAACCAATTTTAGAGAAGATCGCCAGAAGCCCCGCCCTTTCATATTAGGAGACTAATAAAAAAATAACCGCTAAGTTCCGCGCGCGCACATTATTTACGAATGTTTTTTCATTTCTTCGATGTGCCATTTTCACGAAGAGGCTACATGCCTTAGAGACTCTTCAAAGATATTCCCTGAGGAAATAAAGATGTTAATTACCAGTCTAGTGGCAACTTTTATATATTCACCAGTGGACTGGTAGAGTGATCCTCGACCGCCCCTGAGACGGAAGGGCTGCACCTGCGGGGTGGCACTGCCTTCGGGACCTAAGAGGAGCGGCAAGTGATGCAAGGTGAAAAACCTTTGACTAAGAGATATACAAAGCTGTGGAGCGTCGTTAAAGACATCATTAAAGAGCGCCACAAACTATTCGAGAAAGAGTACATCCGAGACGTTTACTATATGATCGGCGACATTCTAGGACCCCTTATTGGCAACAAAATCACACAAGAAGACTATGACTGGTACGGCACACGCCAGGGCTACGCAACCCTCAGAGATGATGTGTGGCCCCTAATGGAGCAGAAGCACGGGTTTAAACGTCCCAAGGCATGGCCAGTCGGTTTAATGTTCGAACAAGGATCTGAGAGACCACTTTCGGAACTGCTGGAAAACGCGGATCTAGGACTAGACTACATTTGGGATCAAGCGCGAGGCTTCATCTTCGTGGAAAAACGTGGAGAAGCCGTGAAGCTGAGGGAACTAAGTAAATATGGCTGGACTGTCTGCGCAGGAACTGGCTATCCAGAGAGGCTTATGAGAAAGCTACTTAAAGAAGAGAGGAAAGAGCGTCCGGTGCTAGTGCTACATGATTGGGACGAAGACGGCAAAGGAATCTACAAGGCGTTAGGATTCAAAACAAGAAGAACAAAACATTTGGATCTAGCCATGGGAGACCGCGTTGCAGATCTCGGCTTAACCAAAGACGTTGTAGAGCGCCTAAAATTGCCTACGCGACCGAGCCCGCCGAAGTACAAGGGAAAACCGCGAGTGGAAATCTCAGGATTAGCCGTGTTGAAGATGCGGATGGAAATTGAAAATCCGACTCTGGCATATGTGGTTGCTGCCATACTAGCAAAGGGACTGAAACTTAGCCCGATTGAATTGTCAAAAAAGGATCTGGCTGAGAAGCATATGCGGTGGCTGCTGACTGAGGGATTGAGCCCAGTTATAAACAGCGCCATTGAATGGACGCTAAAGCAACGGCCACTAGAAGGAGTCGCTGTGGAAGCTGTCTTGACAGAAACGATGTATACAGTTCCTGGGCTACGGGAGAAACTCATCGAAGTGTCCATGCAATTCTTAGACAAGATTGACTGGCGAAACGAAGACTACTATCACGAAGAGGCGATTGAACGCTTCACAGACAAAAGGCTAATCGAACTGCTCAAGGATTAGCCTCCCCCTCTTTTTTTGGTGCCATAAGACTCTTCGTATAAATATCAGATTATGTGTCTTTGTCGGCACGAGAAATGGCATTTTCTGTCTTTACTTACCGCAACGATTTTTTCTCCTACATGAAAACGTTTACCACAATTGTAATAACATTTAACTAGGTTGACACGTTCACGATTCTTTTTCGACACAACATATATCTTTGATGTCAATTTCCCACACGAGAAACATTAAAATCCGAAACTACATGTGTTTGCTCTAGCCAAGTTCTAATGTCATTATTGTTTTGTTGGTTAAGAACCAGAGGCATTGTAACGTTCATGATGTGTCCGAGGTTGTTGAGTTTCGCGACCTTATCAAAACTTGAAAAAGTCGCTGTTACTTCTATCTCAAAGAATTCTTTGGTTATGATTTTGGTGGCATAGGCTGTGGAAATGTAATCTGGTTTTTTGTAGACCACAAATTTTATGTCAACATATTTCAGTTCCATCCCTTTCTGCGTTCTGGCGTACTCTTCTATGGACTGTCGTAGACTGTTTTCGAACAAAATTTTTGTCATTTCATAGTCCCAAACACGATCAGTATCTTCTGGTTCTCCCAAAATTAGGCTCCCAGCTGGAGCTCCGTTTTGGTAGACTGGTTTCCGGTCTATCGTATCGCTTTGTATGGTAAATTGTAGGATATAGATTACTGGTTGTGGACCCAAAACTGGAACATATGTTTCTATCCTTTTTTCGTACACATATTTCTTTAATGGTTTACTAAAGTCGCTGCATTGTAGCACCGAAGTAACTTTATTTTGTATTTTCAAGTCGCAAATATGGAGTCTCGGACAGGTTTCACAGAGTATAACGATTGGTTTCGTTAATGTGTGTACACGACAATTTTCTGCTTTGCCTTTAGTAATCATGACACAATCGCTAAAAACTGCGCAGGTATCACAAAGTATGATTTTCTTTGGTTCAGGTTTTGGGATTTGGTCAGGCAGAAGCTTTCCAAACAATGAGCATTGATTTGCAGAAAAGACCTTTAATTTTTTCGGAGATTCACAAACATAGAATCTCTTACCGCATTTTGCGGGGTCACAAAGAGTTTGAGCCTGGGGGGTACGCGTAAAACATAAATCCGATTTTATCGCCTTATTTTTTTGTGGCAACTCGCAGGAAGCAAACTTTGTGCATTGTTTACAAATAATTGATTTCGGGTCATCTAACACGTAGGTCATGATAGTATCATCACATACCATTATGTTGCTTTTTGTTTAAAAGGTATCCGATGGCTATTTTTTTCCCTCTCTCTTTATCTGATTATCTATGCATAATCGAAGCCATTCCGCAGCAGAATCTTTTTTCTTAATATAATCTAGTTGATCCTGTCTGACCCTTACCCCATAAAGTAGCAACCGCATTCTTGTGACCCTCTAATCTTGGTGAATTTCGCCAAAATCACCGTTTATTCAACTTACGTTCCAGTTCTTGCCCAATAGATTTGGACGATTTGGACTTATTCTGCTTTTGAAGCTCCTCAAGGATATTTTGGAGTAACTCTTTTTCGGTTGGCATCTATAATCCACTAACCAAAAGAACGTTCAGTCCCCAAATCAAAACAGCCGAACATGCAGAACCACATAAGCAAACGTTTTCCAAGTTCACAATCTCTCTAAGCAAGCCTTTCACTAGAATAACCTATATTGTATGTTGTATAAAAAATAGAGGCTCAAACACCTGATAGCAAACATAGCTAACCGTTAGAGAATGAGATATTAGGAACTTCTTGCAAAAGTGTTTGAAACTCTTTTGTTGAATATTCAAAAAGAAGTTTGCAGTCATGGCAACGTAAATAATAGATATTGCCCTCTTTAGAGACAAGTTCCAAAGTTTCATGTTTGCAGACGGTCATTTTTTCATCTCACAACCAACCTTTAGCGATACATTAACCTTGAAGTTTCGTTCAGAGTTGTTTTTTGCAACCATTTAAAGAAATCCTGTCTAATCACATAATTTCCAATAAGTTCCTCTAACTTCTTGTCGAAGAATTCTAATGCTAATGCTTTTGTTGCTATCGTTCTTTTTCCGTATCTATCTAAGAACCATTCGTAGAACCTATTGAGTTTATGTAAATCTTCAATGTTACAAAATTCGTCTTGTTCCAAAGAATTTAAAGCTTTTCTTATTCCGTCATAATATTTTCCTGCTTCAATTAGACTCATTTGTTGCGTCATATTTACAACCTTGTCTGCAAAGAATCCTTCGCCAAGAAGTTTTGATGTTTCTTCAAGTTCAAACATTTTAAAGGATACCACTCTTTACTTCAAATCTCGGATTTATCGATTATTCCAGCCTCAATA
>SOJY01000022.1 GCA_004376385.1 Candidatus Bathyarchaeum sp. | reverse complement strand
TCTGGCACGCCAAAGCTACTGCTTACCATTGCCCAAGATGCGGCTACGAATTCGAAATATCTATATTCACAGATATCCTTAGCCCCCACGGAGTAAACAGGAAGGGTGGTTGGAAGTACTTGAAATGTCCAAATTGTTCCAACCGATCAAGAATGGAGATACTCGTCAAGACAACGGGAAAAAAAACAATCCAATCTCAATAATCCCGCAAGAAAAATGAATTCCATAAATACCGATTGCCAACCATCGACATCGACTGTATGTGGATAAAATTTACCCCCCAAACCCAAACTGTTTCTCGTCCTTGTGTCCGAGGCTTCAAAATGCTGGAAATAACCCCCATATAGCTTTCTTTATGCAGCATCAACAATTATTCTGGCAGCGGTTTCCAAACCATCACACTTGATAACTTCCTTCTGGAGCTGTTCTGATCTTTCCTGAAAGTTGTTTTCCAAAAGTTTTCGGACAGCCTCCAACAGAACATTCTTGTTAAGGTTTTCTTGCGGGATAAGCTCTGCGACTCCTAAGTCAACAGCCTTTTTTGCGTTGTTGAATTGTTCGGTGTGGCTTGGCGTAGGAACAAGAATAGTTGGCTTGCCGTAACAAATTGACTGGGACAACGTTCCGTGACCGCCCCTAGAAACGACAAGATCACAGGCTTTCAGGTACTCGAAACGGTTTGGAATCCATCCGTGAATAATCAGGTTTCCATCAGTGACAGGCTCTACTGAAGAATTTGGGTAGCCAAGAGACATAACTATCTGGTAATCATCAGGAAATTTGCTGAAGATTTGCCTGAGGATGCCCGTGAAATAGGCGCGTTCCTTCGCGGGTCCACTGATGGGCGCAAAGACAATAGGCTTATCCTCTGCTAAACCAAGTTTCTTTCGAAGCGCCTTTTGGTCGGGCAAGTCGTCGGAGCGCACAGGAAGAATTGGACCTATAAATCTCGTTTTTTTGTGGTAAGCCTTCGGAATATGCAGATTTCTGGTCGAAAGGGTATAGGGTGAAGGAAAATCTGGAATCAGGACATGCATTACATCTGCCCATATTCTTCCGACAAGAGTCAAAGTGGTGGCATCTGCTATTCGGGCAAGCTTCAGGAACCTTTTCCGTCGAGGAATAAATACCTGAAACTGGTTCAAAATACAGATTCGGGGTATATCCAGCAGCTTTGCAGCAACAAGAGAGGATGCCCTCGAATCCGAAACCACAACATCAGGATTGAAGGCTTGTATAAAATTGATTTCAGCGTCAACCTGTTTCATGATGGTATAAACAGTCAGGAAGGGTCCAGGATTCACAGTTGTTAGCCTGAAGTCGATGCTTCCGTCAGGCTTAACTGCGACTCCAATGTCTGGTGCCTCAACAGCTTGGAAGCCTTCCTGCTGAACGTATTTTAAGCCTTCACGGTAAGTGGAGAACAAAATTTGGGCTCCGTCCCTTTCAAGCCTCCGAGCTATGGGAATACAACGACCAACATGACCCAATCCCACACCAGAAGGAGTGAATAGAACACGCATGAGTTGTGGTTTCCTTTAGATTTTTTTCAGTATGATTTGGCCTTTGGGTGAGGCTTCTTCAAAGATGATCGCTTGGAACCTGTATATTTTTGTATCCTTTAGCAGCCAAGAATCGGGCGGTAGGCCTGCCTTCATGGAGGTTTGGCAGAGAAACTCTTCGTCTCCCCATTTGAGTTCAACTGGGACTTGGGGCAGAAGCAGACCCTTGTGGTAGCCGTTTTCGATTATGAGTCCGTCGCGTCCAACTTTGATTTTTGAGGGGTAATCTATAGGTTTCTCGGCTGTGACGCGTTCAGGGGGAGTTAAGACACTAACTTCAAAGGTTATCTGGTCAATTTCTTCTGGGGCGACTGGTGGGAAACGTGGGTCTTGGGTTGCAGCGCTGACTGCAGCCTCTATCACCGCATTGGCAAGGGGCGTTGTGGGGTAAGGGAGACCGATACAGCCTCTCAACGTTTTCGTTCCTTTATGGATGCGGTTTAATGTAACAAAGACTCCACACGGTTCCATTAGCTTGGGTGAAACATCCTCAGGAACCTGCAAGATTTCCCCATTTTTTAGGTATTCAGTTACAGTTTGCCTAGCTAGATTTACGAGAAACTTGCCTTCTTCGAGTGTCAGCTGAAACGTCACGTTGTTTTGCCCCTGACCTATTGGAAAAGGCAGTCCTGACAGTATTAAAGTTTCTGAAGAAATCTGCATAAGCAGTTGAGCCCAAAAATTGGGGTTATTTTGTGTCAGGTTAGAAGTTGATGTTTTCTTCTTTGATTCCTTCCTTTGTGATGATAAGGAAATCCACGCCGTCGCCGCTCATGGCATCCCGGCGTATAGCCGATTTTATGGCTCGCAGCACCAGCGCTCTTGCGTCTTGCTGGGACATGTTGTCTTTGTATTCTTCCTCTAGAACTCCAGTGGCGATCTGGGCTCCTGAACCTACGGCAGCGTATGTGTCAGGCAAAAGGGAACCAAGAACATCGAGCACGTACAGTGCTGGTACGTCATCATCCATTCCGCCTACGATTGTTTGGGTAATCAAAGGAAGCATGCGCCTGTTGAAGAGAACATTTGACATGACTTTGGCGGCTGCCTTCACGGGCATGGGTCTCTTCGTTTCGAATGCAAACAGTTTTGCTTGTGCCTCCACTTCTCGCGCCAAAATTTGCATGTCAGAAACTAGGCCTGCGCATGCTGCGCCGACTTGGTCAGCAATTCTGAAAACCTTTTTTCCGGTTTTGCTCATTATCATGGAGCCGTAGGTGACTCTTTTTTCAGATGCTAATATTACGCCGTCAGAGAAAACTAGGCCGATAGTGGTGGCTCCTGGAATGTAAAAACGCGCTTGGGCTTCGTCACTCAAATGTTGTTCCTCCAGTTTCATTGCCTTAATGACTTAAGGGACTTTTAAACTTAATTGAAGTTCATCTGGATAGCTTTTAAGCCCACCTCCTTTATGTGTAACTGGTCGTTTGGATAACTGAGCGCGAACCACTTGTTCTTAATTGATCAGAATAATGGTGACATCTCCTGCTAGCCGTTGTAACCGTCGGAGACTTCATGAACGTCAATGCGTTAGTTGATCAAAAATCAAAAACATTCCAAGCGTTGGGAAACTGGAAACCGCTTTCGTTGATGGCACGTCATATCCTGTGACCAAATTCTTCAACAAAACTTTACTGAAGAGTTTTTAATGTTTATATAAATTTTCGTAAGTAACATTTAAATTTTGATTTTTTTACTAACAATTACAATGTATCGCGCAAGAATCGAAGTCAGTCTCAAATCGGGGCATTCAGACCCCGAAGGAGAAATGACTGCCCAATCCTTAAAGGAACTGAAATTTTCCGCCAAAAACGTCAGCGTAAGCAAAGTCTACACAGTATTTTTTGAGGCAGAATCCAGAGAAAAAGCCGAGGAGGCGGTGGAGGAAATGTGTCGAAGACTCCTTGCTAACCCAACTAAGGACAATTACCGCTTCGAAATTGAGGAAGCAAAATGAGCCGCTACGTCAAAAGAGACGTACCCTTCGAACTTGTAGAAATAGACATCCAAGACGCTGACGACAAGCAACTAATCAAAATTAGCAGCGAACTAGGAATTGGTTTGAACCTAACCGAAATGAAACTGGTTAAAGACTACTTTTCCAGAAAAAAACGTAACCCCACAGACGTGGAGCTTCAAACCATCGGACAAACATGGTCTGAGCACTGTTACCACAAAACCTTCAAGGGCGACATAAAAACGCCAGAAGGCGAAATCCGTAGCCTATTCAAAACGTATATCGCCAAAGCAACCGAGGAACTAGACCCTTCATGGTGCATTTCAGTATTCGAAGACAACGCCGGAATCATCGAATTTGACGGAAACCACGCCATCGCCGCAAAAGTTGAAACCCACAACCACCCATCTGCAATAGAGCCCTTCGGAGGAGCAGCCACAGGACCAGGAGGCGTCATACGAGACATACTAGCCGTTT